>JBEGMZ010000525.1:0-4885 GCA_041182745.1 Acidobacteriota bacterium | reverse complement strand
TGGATCTTTATACTAATATCTTACTCCCAGATCTTTATACTGATATCTTAATAATCGCTGTAATCTCTATAATCTTTTAATGATCTGGGATTGAGGATCCGGGCCTAATAAAAGCCAACGTGCAAGAGCCAATAAGCAACAGCCAGCACTCTACCTGTGGGATTATAACCGTAAGAGCCGTCTCAGTCACCAGCAGAATCAGGGCGGAGAGACCGGTTCTCCATCCGCAGAACACGATCAGCGGCAGCCGCCAGCCGCTCGTTGTGGGTAACGATGACCGCTGACAGATCGCTGCCGGCGCGGAGACGGCAGAGCAGATCGAACATCGCGTCGCCAGTCTGCTGATCGAGGTTGCCAGTCGGCTCATCGGCCAGGAGGAGGCACGGCGAATGAACAAGGGCGCGGGCGAGAGCCACCCGCTGCTGTTCACCGCCGGAGAGCTCACCGGGACGGTGATCGGCACGGCGGTCGAGCCCGACTCGGGCAAGCAGCTCACGTGCTTTGATAGCGGCTGGCGTTCGTGCCGCTCCGCTGATCAGCAGAGGCATCATTACGTTCTCAAGCGCCGTGAATTCGGGAAGCAGGTGATGGAACTGGAAGACGAAACCGATGCGCTGATTCCGGAAGCGGCACAAGTCCGGCTCAGTCGAGTTTACGAGGTCAAATCCATCGACCTCAAGGCTTCCGGCAGTCGGACGGTCAAGCCCTCCAAGGGTGTGAAGGAGGGTCGACTTGCCGACACCGGAGGCGCCAATCACCGCGACCAGTTCGCCCCGGTCGACCTCCAGATCGAGGTTCTCGAAGACGGCGACCAGCCCGCTGCGTCCATCGTAGGTTCTGGTCAGCCCACTCGCTCTGATGATCGGACAACTACTCAATGCTCCTCCTCCGCCAAGTTCGTGAGCCCAATGATTGTCAATTGCCAGCTCCCGGGTCACCACCACGGGGAAAGCTGCCCAGAAGACCTGCCAGCTGTGGAAAGTTACCCAGTGGCGAGCGCGATTCGATCTCTACTCCCGCGGGCACCAGAGCGACTGTTCGGAGGGTGGAAGGGAGACCGACCAACTTCCGCTCCAGTGTCTCCGGGTCGGGTTCCGTGACCGCCCGGCCCGTCATCAGGCGCATCAAGGGTAGCATCCCTGACAGGATCTCACCATCCGTGCGGACATAGTTGATGACAAGCGGCGATCCGGAGATCGGTGGCGCCATTTGAAGAAGGGAGTGGCCGGGCAGCCCACCTGCCCCAGGCCGCGACGAACGACTTCTGTCAAGAAGCCCTTGCAACCGACCCGGCTGGCCAATGATGAGATAGTTGTCGACCATGACAGCGGCTCCACGGCGGGAGTCTCCGGAATCCAGAATTGCGGTGCCATCCCAGTCCGATGATGGCAGCGGTGGCGGATTCGATCCCGACGAGACGAACGAGCGAGCGAGACGGATCATCGCCGTCCGGTCGCGAGTCTCAAGCAGCCAGAGACGCTCTCCGGTCTCCCCGGCGAAGCCGGCCTCGATGATCTCGTCACCAATGGCCGCATTAGCGGTCGAGTCAACGCGGATCGCAGGAAACGACTCGCGAGCTGCGGTCAGGAACTGGTGAAGAACGAAGCTCTGCCCAACTCCAATCCGCGCTGAGATGGCGGCCTCGATCGCTCCGAGCGCCTGGTTGGGCGACTCCACGCGGTAGAGGGTTAGGTCGGTCAGCTCGGTCGGGAGCAGCCCGGAGAGAGCCAGACCGGTGCGGTTCCCGGGGCGTGGCACAACCGGCCGGATCTTCGCCTGGAGAGTGTCGATGAGATCGGGGCGCAACAGTACCACGTAGCGGGTGGTTGCACCGTTCGGACCGTACTCTTCGCGAAATGAAAGCCCCTCGCCGGCCTTTGCCGAAAGTTCGGTCACAACGTCGCCAAGCACTCCGGCGAGCAGAGCCTGCGCCGCCGACCCGGAGGCTACCATATGGGTCGCGGATCGCAGTAGCCTGACCAGACCTTCTCCCGAAACGAAGCCAAAGAGACCATCGACTGCGGCCATCTCGTTCTCCGGCTCCATCCCTGCCAGCTGACGTCGTGCCTGCCGCCAGTGGAAACTGCTGGCGATCGCCGGAGCCCGACCCAGCCAGGCATCGATCGTCTGACGTAACGGGTCGGCGTGATTGGCCACGATCCAGCCGCTTCCCACCCGGGCCGTGAAGAGCCCCCGCTCGGCTGACTCTTCCCTTGTTCCGGTGTCTCGAGGGTGGTAGCCAACGGTCTCAACGCCGGCGTAGGAGCCAGTCCGTGTCTCAACCCGGCCCTCACCATAGAGCCTCCCGGCCAGTGCTCGAAGTCGTTGCTCCAGCCACTCGCCGATCCTCTCCGAGCGCTGACCTGGCTCGACGAGCAGCGCCAATCGTGGCCGAACCTCCTGCTCTCTCACCTCGACCGCCGTCAGCACCAGTGCCAGCTGCGATCCGGTGAGAACCGTCAACTCATCTCCCGACACGGTGAGGGCCAGCCGCCTCAACCCGCTCAGCGCATCCGCGACCTCCCGTCCGTCGGCTCCCGCCAGCTCCCGCCACGCCGGAGTCGCCGAGAGGTCACCCACCAGAGCGGCCAGACTCGTAACCTCAACATAACCGATGGCGGAGGCCGGAATCCGAGCGGCGAGACTCTCGCGCCGGCTGGCTCTCTGAAACCAGTATCCACCCCACCCGGCCAGTACCACCAGCAGGGCCGGAATTATGACCAATAAATATTTGCGGTTCCACGACGGCAGGGAGAAAATCTTCTTCAACTCGTTTGTTTCCTCGGGCTATAATTCGCGGTGTTTCAAATTTGCCAGACAAGCGACTCTTTATCCATCCGGACGACCACGACTTCACCGAAATGGGGTTTGTCCGGTCAGCCCGGGGCCCCGCCCGGGTGGCGCGTTTTTAGTCTATCACCAACGTTTGACTTCAAGAACATTGGTCTTGACGATTTTGATCCTGGCTCCGTCAATGACTGCGGCGAAGCCAACGAGGCGAAGCCAACGATATGATCACGGAGCCAACGCGTGATTGAACTATATTTAATGCGCCACGGAATTGCCGCCGCCGCGGGTGAGTCTGGAGTTGCCACCGACGCCGAGCGTGAGCTCAGCGCCGTGGGCCGTGCCCGGCTGCAACAGGAGGCGGTCGGCATCCGCGAGCTGGGCCTGAAGCCGGACCTTATCCTGAGCAGCCCGCTCCGCCGCTGCCAGCAGACATCGGAGATCGTTGCCAACCGGCTTGGGCTGCAGCATCGGACGCGAGTACTCGAGGCGCTTGCGCCGGGACGGGCCTTCGCCAATGGCGAGGGCGCCCACGCCGAGATCTTTATCGAGCTTGGCGCCTGGCAGTTCGAACGGGCGCTGCTGGTCGGCCACCAGCCTGATCTCGCCGAGATCTCGTCGTACCTGCTGGCCGGAAACCGCAATCTCAATCTTGACTTTCGGAAAGGCTCAATCTGCGCGATCGAGCTCGCCAGCCTCCCGCCACGCGGTCCTGGCCTGCTCCGCTGGATGATGGCGCCCCGGCAGCTGCGAATGCTGGCGCGAACCAGGTAAGCCGAAACCGGAACAAATTCTTCTGCAAAATCAGGAAGGGAAAGAATGTATGAATAGTCGAAAGCCTGTCATTATCATCCTTGTCGCGCTGCTTGCCGCAGCCGGCAGCGGTTACTGGATGCTGCAGAACAGCGGTCAAAACAGCCCGGCAAGCGGGTCTCCCACCCCGGAAAGCGCTGTTCCTGCGGCTACGCCCACCATTGAGCTACCGCCAGGAACTGGCCGTGGAGTCGTGGTGCTGGAGGAGTTTGGGGACTATCAGTGCCCACCCTGCGGCAACCTCCACCCGACGCTGACGACCATCAAGAAGGAGTATGGGGATCGGCTTCGCTTCATCTTCCACCATTTCCCGCTGCGGCAGATCCACGCCAACGCCCAGGCGGCGGCGGAGGCGGCCGTCGCGGCCGGTTCCCAGAACAAGTTGTGGGAGATGCACAATCTGCTCTATGAGAACCAGACCGCGTGGAGCGAATCCCCCGATATGCAGTCGGTCACTTCCAACTTCGCACGGTCGATCGGACTGGATCTGAATCAGTTTCTTGCCGATACGCGAAGCACCCGCACCGCCTCGACCATCGCTACCGATGTCGAACAGGGAATGAGGCGCGGGGTCGACTCAACACCGACGCTGTTCATAAATGGTGAGAAGATACCCTTTGAAAGCTACGATGCCGCCGGTCTCCGCCGGGAGATCGATCGGCGGATGGCCTCAAACTGAGGTGCGCCGGCCGATCAATCGTTCCGCCAGGACGAGCAGCGTCAGCAGGATCGTCATGGCGGCCGAAAGCAGACACCAGGTGCAGAAGGCGCGAAGGACGAAGGCCTGCAGGTAGAGCAGCCATCCGGTCATCACCAGCATTACGGCAACGACCAGCGGCAGCAGTCGGGCGGCTGGTCTTGATCCGTAGCGGGCGAGGGTGGCAAGACTGAAGGCGGTGAAATAGGCTGCGGCGCCAAAGGCCGCGGTCGGGATGCCGAGAAGGGTCGAGTAGCGACTGGCCAGAACCGTCGAACATCCGGTGACGATCGCGCACCTGACACTCTGCCCGTTCAGGTGCTGCACGGTGAGGTAGATCGCGTCACCGAGACCGACCAGACTGAAGAGCATCGCCAGGGTGTAGACGGCCTCCCTCTGCGGGCCTCTCACAGGTTCTCTCTCAGGTTCACTTTGCAGATCAGCTGTAGTCATCCTGGGGATTCTATGGCAACCGCGAGGAGCAGGCAAGAGCGGGCCTCTTACCGCTGATGGGGCGGGCTGGAGTGAGCCCACCTGACTGGCGGCAGCACCTTAATAGAAACACCGCAGGGTCTGGCGAGCCCCCCC
>JBEGMZ010000524.1:0-5282 GCA_041182745.1 Acidobacteriota bacterium | reverse complement strand
GGAACGGGCGTTGGACTCATCTCCCTCGCGTCGGTGCAGGTAGGCGTGAACCAGCGAGGCCGAGTCGGTCTCGATCTCCTGGACAATATCGTGGGCCCGCTCCCAGTCACCACGCCGTTCGTACCAGAGCGCAAGCAGGCAAGGGCTGCTGGCGGTCACGACCTCAGGCAGCACTCCGCTGGCGGTCGAACCAATGAACTCAGTCAGGGTCACGGCTGCTCTCCCCGGGTCTGATCAGACAAAAAAGACCGTCTGTGAATTGGGAAACTCAAATCGTGACCGACAACGCGGGTTGGGGCAGAAGAGCATGTCGTCGATCCGTACCAGGTAGTCGCGTGCCTTGGCAAATCGAGCCCGGTCAAGCTCATTCGCTCCCCGCGGTAACTCACGTTTCCGGCTGCGACGCAACCACCGAACCTGATAGTCCGAGGCCTGCCGACATTTCGGACAGGTAAAGCTTGCCGTCTTGATCTCCTGCTTTTCAAGGTAGAAATCCCGCTCATCCATAGTCAATCCCCTTCCCGCCTCGCGTCCTGGTCAACAGTTGGTAATTCGTCAGGTGGTCATCAGGAACCATTCAACCGGCACAGTTTAACGCGAAGCGGCAGGAAGGGGAAGCAGGTTCAAGCCCTCTATCTTCAAGACTGCTATCTTCAAACCCACCATCGGGGCGACACAATCGAAATATGCCCCGGATATGGCCCCACTTCGGGCGGCAACGACTGGTCAGATGGGGAGAGTGGCGACATTTCTTTTTATTATCGGACTATTTTATGCCAGTCTATTCTGTTCTTAACGGCCGGTTGTGTTAGGCTTTCGCGCAGGCAGCATCGATCGATAGTCGAGTGAAATCTGGTGAAATAAATCTGGTGAAACTTGGATAAAAGACAGGGAGCGAAGCGTTATGGCGACTTCGAATGTGACGAACCGGGAGAGTGGTGGACTCGGGGGGCATCCCCGTGGTCTGACGACCCTCTTCTTCACTGAGATGTGGGAGCGTTTCAGTTACTATGGAATGCGCGCACTTCTGATCATCTTTATGACAAGGCCGGCGACGAGCGGCGGTCTCGGCCTGGATGAGAGGCTGGCAGCGAGCATCTACGGTGTCTACACCGGATCGGTCTACCTGATGTCGATTCCGGGAGGCTGGATCGCCGACAACCTGCTCGGGACTCGTCGATCGGTACTGCTCGGCGGGATTATCATCGCTTTGGGCCACTTTTCGATGGTCTTTCCGGCAGTCGAGACCTTCTACCTCGGGCTGGTACTGATCGTGCTGGGAACCGGGCTGCTCAAGCCAAATGTCAGCGCGTTGGTTGGAAGCCTCTACTCCCGCGAGGACGAGCGGCGGGATGCCGGGTTCTCGATTTTTTACATGGGCATCAATCTTGGGGCCTTCATTGCACCGCTGATCTGCAGCTATCTGGGTGAAAAGATCGACTGGCATCTCGGCTTCGGGGTCGCAGGATTGGGGATGACCCTCGGTATCATCCAGTACGTAGCCGGTGGGGAGCGGCTGGCGCACGTCGGTGGCCCTCCGGTGCTGACGGCAGAGCAGCAGCGGAAGAACGCGCTCATCGGCACGGGCCTGATGCTTCTGACTGGTGGCAGTGTCGCTTTTCTCTGGTTCGGCCCGGAGCCTGTGAGCAGATTTAAGATGGAGATCCTGATCGGGACCGTCACGATCTTCCTGCTCTGGCTCTTCACACGCTTCCTGCAGCCGGACGAGAAGAAGCCTGTCGGAGTGATTGTCATACTCTTCTTCTTCTCGATCGTCTTCTGGGCCTCGTTTGAGCAGGCCGGATCGAGTTTCAACCTCTTTGCCGACCGTTTTACCGACCGTGGGGTTGCAGGCTGGATTCTTGGAGTCGTGCCAGGTTTCATCAGATCTCAGATCAGCGACGGGTTCCCAGCCGGGTGGTACCAGTCGGTCAACTCGATATTCCTGATCGGACTGGCACCGGTCTTCTCCTGGCTCTGGTTGCGGCTCGGCCCACGACAGCCATCGAGTCCGGCCAAGTTCACAATCGGCCTCTTCTTTACCGGGCTTGGTGCAATCGTGCTCGTTCTGGCCTCCTCCGGGCTTGGTGACTCTGGATCGAAGGTTGGCCCATCCTGGCTGCTCTGGGTCTATCTGATGCAGACGATCGGAGAGCTCTGCCTGAGCCCGGTCGGTCTGAGCACGACGACCCGCCTCGCCCCGCCGCGACTGACAGGACTTATGATGGGAGTCTGGTTCCTGTCGATCGCCTTCGGTAACTTCTTTGCCGGAGAGCTCGCAAGCGAGTTTGGCTCCGGTGTCGCGCTGATCAACCTCTTCACCAAGGTGGCGGCCATCCCGATCGGGGCCGCACTGCTGCTGTTCCTTCTCATCCCAACCATCAAGCGGATGATGGAGCGCGTCAGGTGAGCCGAACCGGGGAGAGCGGAATCGGCTCTTCGGTTCCCTCTCCCCATTCCCCTCTCTCTTCCGAGATGGAGAATCGGACCGTGTTTGAACCGGTCTGGCCCTCCCACCCACCATCCCGAAGCCGGAAAGAGCCATCGTCGGCAGAGTGACCCGAGAGGCCTGCTGTATTTCTCCGCGTCGATTTGCTACATTCATTCTCTGGTAGGCAAATCTTGGAGCTGAACTGGCGAGGGAAGCGGGCATGAAGTCGCGAGATATCATCTTTTTGTTGGTCATTGCCACGGTCGTTGGTGGTCTCTACTATCTTTCAACAAAGAACAAGGCTCATCCAATGCCAGCCAATCCACCCGAGCATCTGACGGTGCAGGATCGCGAAGCCTGCCTGAAGTGCCACCTTCCGGAGCGGATGGGGCAGCTCGAGCTGGAGCATAAGCATCCGGGAAAGTGGCGTGACAAGCGGGTCAGCTGCCTGCTCTGCCATACCCAACCAAAAGTGGCGGCAGCGACTGGCCGGTAGCAGAACTGCGTGACAGACCGAGAAGGGGGAGGAATTATGACGGAGAAGAAGCAGCGTCGGACAGAGGAGAATGGTCCGGAGAGATACCGGAATCTGATTGGTGGCCGGTGGGTGAAGCCGGCGAGTGGTGACTACATCGAGAACCGAAACCCGGCCGACACACGCGAGGTGATCGGCCTCTTCCCTGCCTCAAACTCGAAGGATGTCGCCGCAGCGGTCGCGGCAGCGACTGCCGCATTGCCGAAATGGAAGGCGACACCCGCCCCGAAGCGGGCTGAGATCCTCTACCGGCTGGGGCAGCTCCTGATGACACGCAAGGAAGAGCACGCCCGCGAGATGACTCGCGAGATGGGGAAGGTGCTCAAGGAGGCCCGCGGGGACGTCCAGGAGGCGATCGACATGACCTTCTACACCGCAGGTGAGGGTCGCCGGTTGCACGGATTCACCACCCCCTCTGAGCTGCCAAACAAGATGGCGCTGTGTGTCCGGCAGCCAGTGGGCGTCTGCTCGCTGATCACCCCGTGGAACTTCCCGATGGCAATCCCCTCGTGGAAGATCATGCCGGCACTGATCTGCGGAAATACACTGGTGATCAAACCGGCGGAGGACACTCCGCTCTCGACCGTCAATCTGGTCCGAGCTGCAGAGGAGGCAGGTATTCCGCCAGGTGTGATCAATGTGGTGATGGGGCTCGGGGAGAGTGCCGGAGCGCCGCTGGCAAGCCATCCGGGGGTGCGGCTGGTCTCATTCACCGGCTCAACTGAGACTGGACGGCTGGTGGCGACGCAGGCGGCCCAGCACGACAAGATCTGCTCTCTTGAGATGGGTGGGAAGAATGTAATAATGGTGCTCGATGACGCCAACCTCGACCTGGCCGTTGAGGGGGCAATCTGGGGAGCTTTCGGGACAACCGGGCAGCGGTGTACCGCCGCGTCGCGGATCGTTGTTCACCAGGATGTCTACCAGAAGTTCGTCGAGAAACTGACGGAGAAGGCACGGACTCTGCGCATTGGCAACGGGCTGAAGTCGAACGTCGACGTAGGGCCGGTAATCAATCAGGAGGCGCTGGAGAAGATCCTCGGGTACATTGAGGTCGGCCAGCGAGAGGATGGAGCGCGGCTCCATCTTGGCGGCAACCGGCTCATGAAGGGTGAGCATCGTCACGGCTATTTCATCGAGCCGACCATCTTCACTGAGGTCGCCCCTGGGATGCGTATTGCCCAGGAGGAGATCTTCGGTCCGGTGGTCAGCGTCATTCCGTGCCGCGATCTCGACGAAGCAATCGAGATCGGAAATGGTGTCAGGTACGGGTTATCGGCCTCAGTCTACACCCGTGATGTCAACCGGGCGATGAAGGCAATGGAGGGGCTCCAGACGGGCATCTTCTATGTCAACTCCTCGACCATCGGGGCCGAGGTTCACCTGCCGTTTGGCGGCACAAAGGGCACTGGCAACGGCCACCGCGAGGGCGCGATGGAGTCCTCTCTCGACATCTTCTCGGAGTGGAAGTCGATCTACATCGACTATAGCGGCACTCTCCAGAAGGCCCAGATCGACAATCAACCATCCTGATCGATCAGGCTTGAGGAGTGATGGAGCGCCCGCCACCCGCATCGTGGGCCGGGCCAGCTTCGAGATCCGGAGCAGAGATGAAACCGGCGGGGTCAATGAAGGAGGCAGTGCAATGTTCATCGGACTACCACGAGAGATCAAGGACAACGAGTTCCGGGTCGGCCTGACGCCGGCCGGAGTACAGACGCTGTGCGATCACGGTCATAAGGTACTTGTCGAGAGGGGCGCCGGCGAGGGGAGCGGGATCAGCGACGAGGAGTATCGCCAGGCCAGCGGAACGATCATTGAGACCGCCGACGAGATCTGGTCGCGTGCCGAAATGATTGTCAAGGTGAAAGAGCCGGTCGGGCCGGAATACCAGCGGATGCGCCCCGGACAGATCCTCTTCACCTACCTCCATCTCGCACCTGATGCGCAGCTGACGCAGGCCATGCTGGAGCGGGAGGTGACCGGGGTAGCCTACGAGACGATCACCTCTGAGGGAGGCCATCTGCCCCTGCTGACGCCGATGTCGGAAGTCGCCGGAAGGATGGCGGTCCAGGTCGGCGCACACTATCTGACCAAGCCCGAGGGTGGACGCGGTGTCCTGATGGGAGGCGTTCCAGGCGTTCTCCCTGCCAAAGTAGCGATCGTCGGCGGAGGGGTAGTTGGAATCAATTCGATCAAGATGGCAGTCGGGCTCGGGGCACACGTCGTCGTACTCGACCGCAACCTCGAGCGACTCCGTTATCTTGACGATATCTTTGGGGCCAAGATCCGGACATTGATCTCAAACCCCTACAC
>JBEGMZ010000523.1:0-3341 GCA_041182745.1 Acidobacteriota bacterium | reverse complement strand
CATCGAAGAGATCCATCGCCAGTACCTCGACGCCGGGGCCGACATCATCGAGACCAACACCTTCAATGCCCAGTCGGTCTCGATGGAGGACTTCGGGATGGCCCATCTGGCGTATGAGCTGAATGTGGCCGCGGCCCGGGCAGCCCGGCGGGCCGTCGACAGTTTTGAGGCCGAGCATCCCGGGGCGATCCGTTTTGTCGCCGGCTCGCTTGGGCCAACCAACAAGACGACCTCGCTCTCGCCTGACGTCAACAATCCGGCCTATCGTGCGGTCACTTTCGACCAGGTGGCGGAATCGTACTATGAGCAGGCGAAAGGGCTGATCGATGGCGGCTCCGATCTGCTGATCGTCGAGACGGTCTTCGATTCGCTCAACTCAAAGGCGGCACTCTTTGCGATCGAGAACCTTTACCGTGACATCGGCTATGCGTTGCCGCTCATGCTCTCGTTTACGATCACCGATCTGAGTGGGCGCACGCTCTCCGGGCAGACGGTCGAGGCCTACTACATCTCGACGATGCACGCGCCATTGCTGAGTATCGGAATCAACTGTGCGCTTGGGCCGAAGGAGATGCGCCCCTACATTGAGGAGCTGAGCGCCCTCGCGCCGATCGCGGTCAGTGCCTATCCGAATGCCGGACTGCCGAATCCGCTTTTGCCGACGGGCTTTCCTGAGACGCCGGAGACATTGGCGCCGCAGCTGGCGGAGTGGGCAGCGAGTGGATTTCTCAATATCGTCGGGGGCTGTTGCGGCACGACACCGGATCACATTCGGGCGATTGCCGAAGCTGTCCGGCCCTATCCGCCTCGGGTTCCGCCGGCGCCACGGCCATTTATGCAGTTGAGTGGACTGGAGGCGCTGGTGATACGGCCGGAGACCAACTTCGTCAACATCGGTGAGCGCACGAACGTCACCGGTTCGCCGAAGTTCGCCCGTTTGATACTGGAGGGCCAGTACGAAGAGGCGCTGGCGGTGGCACGGCAGCAGGTCGAGAATGGCGCCCAGATGATCGACATCAACATGGATGAGGGGATGCTCGACTCACGGGAGGCGATGATCCATTTTCTCAACCTGGTCGCCTCAGAGCCGGACATTGCAAAGATTCCGATCGTCATCGACTCATCGAAATGGTCAGTGCTGGAAGAGGGATTGAAGTGTCTGCAGGGCAAGGGCGTGGTCAATTCGATCTCGCTCAAGGAGGGGGAGGCGGAGTTTCTGCGTCAGGCCCGGCTGGTGCGTCAGTATGGGGCGGCCGTGATTGTCATGGCATTCGACGAGCGTGGTCAGGCCGACAATTTCGAACGGCGGGTTGAGATCTGCCAACGTGCTTACGGGTTACTGGTCAATGAGGTTGGTTTTCCCTCGACCGATATCATCTTCGATCCAAATATTCTGACGGTCGGGACGGGAATCGAGGAGCACTGCAACTACGCCGTCGACTTCATCCGCGCGACAAAGTGGATCCGGGAGAGTCTGCCCGGGGCAAAGGTGAGCGGTGGGGTGAGCAATATCTCCTTCTCGTTCCGTGGCAACAACCCGGTGCGCGAGGCGATGCATTCGGCCTTTCTCTACCATGCCATTCAGGCCGGTCTCGATATGGGCATTGTCAACGCCGGGCAGCTGGCGGTCTACGATGAGATACCGCCGGAGCTGCTTGAACGGGTCGAGGATGTGCTGCTCAATCGGCGGTCGGACGCGACGGAGCGGCTGATCACCTTTGCGCAACAGAACAGGCAGACTGGAAAGGCTGAGGCCCGTGAGGCGGAGGAGTGGCGTTCCTGGCCGGTCGAGAAGCGGCTTGAGCACGCACTCGTCAAGGGAATCGTCGACTTTATCGACGAGGATGCTGAGGAGGCGCGGCTGAAGTATGGGCGTCCGTTGACGGTGATCGAGGGACCGCTCATGGCCGGCATGAATGTGGTCGGGGACCTGTTTGGCGCTGGCAAGATGTTCCTGCCGCAGGTGGTCAAGTCGGCGCGGGTGATGAAGAAGGCGGTTGCCTGGCTGACGCCGTTTATGGAGGAGGAGAAGAAGCGGTTGGGAATCGAGGCGCGAGCCCAGGGTCGAATACTGCTGGCGACCGTCAAGGGTGATGTCCACGACATTGGCAAGAATATCGTTGGAGTGGTGCTGGGTTGCAATAACTATGAGGTGATCGACATCGGAGTTATGGTTCCGTGCGAGCGGATTTTGCAGACAGCCCGCGAGCGTGAGGTCGATCTGATCGGACTGAGTGGACTGATCACCCCCTCGCTCGACGAGATGGTGCACGTCGCCCGGGAGATGCAGCGAGAAGGACTGACTCTGCCGCTGTTGATTGGTGGAGCGACGACCAGCCGCGTTCACACGGCGGTCAAGATCGCTCCCCACTACGAACCACCGATCATCCACGTCACCGACGCTTCGCGGGCGGTGGCAGTGGTCAGCAGCCTCCTCAACCCAGAGGCACGTGCTGATTACGCGCTGGAGAACCAGCGTCAGCAGCAGCGAGACCGCGAGATGCACCTTGCCGGCCGCGAGCAGCGCGCCCTGACATCGCTCGCCGCCGCACGATCGAACCGGACGCCGATTGATTGGGAGGCGGACGGGATTGCGACACCGGAGTTTACCGGTTCACGCCTGCTGGACAACTATCCGCTTGAGGAGATCGCCCGCTTCATCGACTGGTCGCCCTTCTTTCACACCTGGGAGCTGGCCGGAGTCTATCCGCGGATCCTCGATGATGAGGTGATCGGAACTGAGGCCCGACGTCTCTTCGAGGATGCCCAGCGGCTGCTCCGCCGGATCATCGATGAGCGACTGCTGACAGCCCGCGGAGTCTACGGTTTCTGGCCGGCCAACAGTGTTGGCGACGATATTGAGGTCTACCACGATCCTGCCCGCCAGTCGGTTCTGACTCGGTTCAGCATGCTTCGGCAGCAGACAGTGCGGCGTGACGGCCAGTTCAATCAGTCGTTGGCCGATTTTATCGCCCCGCGTGAGAGCGGCCGCCCCGACTATCTTGGCGCCTTTGCGGTCACGACCGGAATCGGACTCGATGTACTCTGCCGGCAGTTTGCGGAGGATCACGACGACTATGGGTCAATAATGGCCCAGGCGCTCGCTGACCGGCTGGCGGAGGCCTTCGCCGAACGGCTGCACCAGCAGGCGCGACTCGATCTTGGATATGGTCGCGACGAGAACCTGACGATCGAAGAGCTGATCCGGGAGCGATACCGCGGCATCCGGCCGGCGCCTGGCTATCCGGCCTGCCCCGACCACCTTGAGAAACGGAAGCTCTTTGCGCTGCTCGACGTTGAGCGGCAGACCGGAATAACCCTCACCGAGAGTTGCGCCATGC
>JBEGMZ010000522.1:0-3050 GCA_041182745.1 Acidobacteriota bacterium | reverse complement strand
GTTTGGGTTAGCGTTTGGGCCTGCACTTGGGTTAAATGTCAGGGGTTCGTACCAATCCTGACTCTCTCTTTACGAGCGGTCAGAGCCAGTTTGCGCGACCGCATCCCCTGCTCGCTGCGATCACCGGCGGAAGCGGGAACGTCGATCAACAAATAACATCGATCAGCAAATAAGGAGTGTGCGCGTATGCCAGCCAAGAAGACTACCGACTCTGACAACCCGACCGGTACCATCCCGGTCGGAAAGAAGGCTCCGGCCTTCAGCCTCAAGGATGGGAATGGCAAGACCGTCAAACTGTCAGACTTCAAGGGGCGAAAGGTCGTGCTCTACTTCTACCCGAAGGATCTGACCCCGGGCTGCACCACTGAGGCCTGTGGATTTCGTGACGAACACGTTGCGATCGAGGCGGCAGGTGCCGTCGTCCTTGGCGTCAGCACTGATGAGGTCGATACCCATCGCAAGTTCAGTGAGAAGTTTAGCCTCCCCTTCCAGCTCCTCTCTGATCCCGATCACAGTACGATCGAAAAGTATGGCGCCTGGGTCGAGAAGAGCATGTACGGAAAGAAGTACTGGGGGGTCAGCCGCATCACCTACATCATCGACGAGGAGGGTAAGGTCCTCCACCTCTTCTCGAAGGTTAAACCCGATGGCCATAGCCGCGAGATTCTGGCTGCCCTCAAAGGCTGAGGTCAAATCGTGACATTTCAGGCACAGCAGATGACGTCATGAGGTACGTCCTCGGAAAATTTGAGCTCCACAAAGAATCCCGCCGGCTCTACTTTGACGGCCAACTGATGCCGGCCAGTCAGCGTGGAATCGATATCCTGCTCTATCTGATCGCGCTGAACGGCGCCTCGGCCTCGAAAAAAGAGTTGCTGGGGGTGGTCTGGCCGGGCGAGGTCGCCAACGAGGCACGGTTGATCAAACAGATCAGCCTTCTTCGACGGTCGATCGAATATTGCGGTGCGGATCGATCGATCATCATTACCGTTCAGGGTTCTGGTTACCGCACCGATCGATGGGAGATAAAATTACCAGCGGCTTCGACAATCGAATTGCGTCAGGAAGAGGTGGACAGATCCCCTGATCCTGTCGCTCCCTCTGTCACTGCAAGTCGATGGCCGCGGCTCAACCGCCGCGGAGTCGCCCCCGGCCTGCTCCTGTTTATCCCGTTGTTCTTTGTCATCATCTTCCTGTTCCTGTCGATCGTCAGCCAGGTTGAGGTGCATAGCAATTTCGGTCCCTCCGGCATTATCAGTGCCCAGGCACGGGGCGGATTCAAACGAAGCCTCAGGTTCTCACGCGATGGGCGCGCCATCGCCTACTACCAGTCAGCCGAGCCTGATGGAACCGGACAGCTCTTCATCGTCAACCTGCCCGGCAACAGTACGGTCGCAATCCCCGGCAGCTGGAACGCCGATGAAGAGATTGCCTGGTCTCCGGATAACCGTTCCGTTGCCCTGCTCCGTTCGAATGGAACAGACAGCGATCGAAGGCACCTGGTTCTCTCCTCGCTTGATGGCCAGCAGGTAAGAAAAATTGCTGAGGTTGAGGGGGATGGCATCGACTGGTCCCCCAGCGGCCAGGACCTTGCCGTCTGTGAACGGCCCTTCGACAACGACGGAGTTGATCCCGGGAGTGTTCTGATCCACCTTCTGGCCAGTGACGGATCCAACCACCGGCGACTGACCAGACCTCCCCACCAGGACAGGGTGGTCGATTCACACCCGCGATTCTCACCGCACGGCTCACAGATCGCCTTCTTCCGTCACCACCTCGGACGCGATGACAGGGAACTCTGTCTGATCGACATTGCCAGTGGCGAAGAGGTGACACTGCTACGTGAAAAGAGCCACATTACCGCACTCGAATGGTCTCCTGATGGCACGGAGATCCTTTTCATCTCGAACCGCAGCGGCGTTCCGCGCCTCTGGAGTATCTCCGCGACCAAGTCTCAATCCACGCCATCACCTGATCTGGTGACAATGATCGGTGATCCCCTCCGCTCCTTCAGTATCTCCGGAGCGGGTAATCTGGCCTATGTCAGCCTGCCGGACAATAACTCCCAGATCGATCTGACCCCGCTCCCCAAGGGGAATCTCGACTCGCTTTTACACTCCCTGAGCCGTCCCGACTATGTTCCGTGCACCATCAGTTCCGGCTCCTCCACCTACTCCCCAGCATTCTCACCGGATGGTAGTCGGCTCGCCTTCGTCTCCAATCTATCCGGCGCTGAGGAGATCTGGATCGCCAACTCACGTTGTACCAATCATCAGCAGCTCACCTTTCTCAATCGGCGCGACCGCACCCAGACGGGTGGAATGAACTGGCTCGACTGGTCTGATGATGGAAACAGAATCGCCTTCACCCGGAGAATCGATCAGCAATCCGACCTCTTCTATCTTGATGTGGCTAAGGGTCGGGTCTACCAGTTGACCGATACCCCCGGTGATGAGTCCAACCCTATCTGGTCGCACGACGCCGGCCAGATCTACTATGTCTGGGCACCGAATCAGACAGCCGGCGTCCCCCGGCAGATACGCCGATTAAATCTGATCTCCAATCAGACTGAGACATTTGTCGAGGGTTGCGATGGTCGATTTGACCTGCTTTCGAACCGACCACATCTCTACTTCGCACGGAAGCATCGACTTTGGCAGAAGAACCTGAAGACCGGAGAAGAGCATCAGCTCGCCTCGCTGGACGAGGTAGCGAACAATGAGAACTGGGAGATCAGCCGGGAGAGCATCTACCTGCTCAGGCGGCGCAGCCAGCCGTGGCCGACACTGTCCCGGCTTGATCTCTCAGGCGGCCTGCAGGCTGAAAGGGTTGAAAACCTGCTCGATCTTGACATTTCACCGGCCGGACTCAATCCCCGGCTCGCGATCTCCCCCGATGGCCGGTCGATTGCCAGCACCTCAATCTCTCTGCCGGCCAGAGAGATTCGTTTTCTCAGCTACCTGCGATAAGATGACAGGCCGCTCAGCCCCGCTGACTTATTCGTTTCAACCACCGCTCGGGAAAGAAGAGCTCTTCGTGGTGAAATATGT
>JBEGMZ010000521.1:0-3056 GCA_041182745.1 Acidobacteriota bacterium | reverse complement strand
GATCGACACCGGCGTTCAAGCGGCCCGGCATCGCTATTTTCTGCTCCGAAGTGACCGGACACCATACAAGGCCTCAAGCTATCTCGATGGTGTGAGCTTTCGACGGTCGCTCACGCGGAGTGCGGAGGCAACGAGGGAGGCTGGTCAGCCCTCGACCAGTTCCTATCGGCAGGCCGCGCTCATTTTTGACTTTGTGCGAGAGAGTCAGGTCTCCTTTACGGCGGTCATCGGTGATCAGTGGGACACGATCGAGCAACGATCACGGAGTCTGCTCAAGCCGCCCGTGGGCGACCAGATCGGTGAGAGCCTCAAAGAGGAGCGGCAGCGACGATTTTCCGGCTCAGGTGCGATCGGGCAGACGATCGACCGGCTCCGCCACTTTCTGGACTATAACCGGTTCTTCAACCCGCTTGGGGCAGGAGAGTATCTCGTCTCCAGGAACCGGAGTGCCAAACCCGGTGGTATGACCGTTCGAGAGCCGGCGATCGACGGCGACACGCTCCTTCTGGCCGGACTGAGTGCACCCTTTGCGCCGGCTACGGCTGTCTCGACGTTCCGCGAAGTTCTCTCAGGACAACTCACCGACGGTCGGATCCCGCTGACCCGCCAGCTCGGCGGTACCCCCACGGTCGCCGCCGGCAGGTCGATGATGCCACTTGGATCCCTCGCGGCAATGAAGATCTACCTCGCCACCGGCGATCTCGAGCTTCTCGCCTGGGCGTTTCCACGCCTCCGGCTCTGGAACGAGTGGTGGCTGAACAGTCGTCCGGACGGCCAACCGTGGAGGGATGGAGATCGTGATGGTCTGCCGGAGTGGGGATACAACGAGGACCTTGAACTTGGCAGTCTCGGACGACTCCAGCTCTCCACTATCGCCCGACGGCGGATGGCCCTCGCCGAGGCGGGCACGACTGGAGATGGGCAGAGTGATATCGCTTTCAACGAACAGACATCGACCCTGGAACTGAACTCGATCACCCTTGGTTCACTTCTGGCCCTCGACACTGAATGCCTCGCACTGATCGCCCGTGAACTTGGACTGACCAACGAGGCTGAACTTCTCAACCAACGCCATCTCAGGCTCCGTGCCCTCATCAACGCACGACTGTGGGATGAAGATGACGGAATCTATGTCGATCGACGCTGGAGCGGTCAACCGCTCCGCCGTCTCGCGCCAGGAAATTTTCTCCCACTTGCCGCCGGCCTGCCAGGCCCCGAAATGAAGCAGAGAGTACTCTCCGCCTACCGCCGGTTTTCAGAATCAGCGTCGATTCCGGATCAGCACTCATCTGCAGTCAACTATCTGCTCTACTTTGGACTGCGACGTTACGGTCTCTTCCCGGAGGCCGCAAACCTTGCTCGCGCGCTCGCCCGGCACGCAGAGAACCGTGGTGGCGCGGAGACGCTTCATCGATGGGCTTTGATCGACGAGGTCTTTACTCTTGACCCACTAACCGGATTAAATGTCGGCACTCCCGAGACGACAGCAGAGTCGCGCATCGAAGGTCTGGAGGTTGGAGGAAGCCGTCTCGACATCGTTCACGGCCCAAAAGGAACGATCATCCGTCGCAACGGAAGGGTTGAACTGGAGTGTGATGCGGCAGTTGGAGTTGGCGCCTACCGTCAGCAGGCGAGCGCTCTCAGCTTCACCGTGGTCGCGAAACGAGAGGTTCGGCTGCTCATTCCGGGCGCGGCCGGGCGTAAGGTGACCGTCTCGGTCGACGGCAATATCATTGGCAGTACTTCGGTCGGCGTCACCGCGAGCTTCAGCGTTCCGGCTGGAACTCACCGTGTCCTCGCTGTCAGGTGATCGCTAAAGCCGGATCACTCGCTCGTCTACCTCATCCCCCTTCATCTCCCGCGTCGTATTTCGTGTGTCGACCACCAGACTTGCCAGCTCGACAACGCGGCGGTAGTCGATATTGCTGTGATCGGTCACGATTACGACACAGTCGGACTCCCTGATACTCTCATCGGTGAGCCCGACTCCCCTGATATCACGATCGAGGCCTTCGAGATGGATCGACTCGACATACGGATCGTGAAAACTGACCTCAGCGCCAAGCGATTCAAGTGACTCAATGATGGCAAGGGCCGGACTCTCGCGCATGTCGTCAATATCCCGTTTATAGGCTACTCCGAGGATGAGAACCCGTGATCCATTGACGGCCTTCCGGTACCGGTTCAGTCCGCTCGTGACCAGATCGACGACGTGATCCGGCATGCGCGAATTGATCTCCTCGGCAAGTGATATGAACCGGGCTTCAAAGCCGTGCATCCGTGCTTTCCAGGATAGGTAGTGCGGATCGAGCGGAATACAATGACCGCCAATTCCAGGACCGGGGTAGAATGGCATGAAGCCAAACGGCTTGGTTGCCGCGGCGGTGATAACTTCCCAGGTATCGATGTTGAGCTTGTGACAGAGCCGGGCCAGCTCGTTGACCAGGCCAATATTGACCGCCCGAAAAGTGTTCTCGAGCAGCTTACAGGTCTCAGCAACCCTCGCCGAGGAGGTGCAATGGACCTGATCGACGATCATTCCATAGGCCGCCGCGGCGACCTCCGTGCTGTCAACGGTGACACCACCGACAACCTTGGGGATATTCTTTGTGTTGAATTTTGGATTCCCGGGATCGACCCGCTCGGGTGAGAAGGCGAGCAGGTAGTCCTCGTCCATCACCAGCCCGCTCGCATCAAAGATCGGGCGCAGTACCTCGTCGGTCGTCCCGGGGTAGGTGGTCGATTCGAGAATCACCAGCTGGCCGCGCCGCAGACTCTCCCTGATCCGACCGGCCGCATCGAGGATATACGAGACATCCGGATCCTTTGTCTTTCTGAGCGGAGTCGGGACGCAGATGATGATGATGTCCTGCAGGCCGAGCCCTGAAAAGTCGGTTGTCGCGCCAAGTCGGTCTTCCCGTACCAGATCGGCAACGGCCGAGGCTGGAACATCCGGGATGTAGGACTCGCCTCGGTTCACCGCGGCTGATTTACGGCTGTCAACTTCGAACCCGGTTGCCCTGAACCCGGCGCGGGCAAACTCGACCACCAATGGC
>JBEGMZ010000520.1:0-3497 GCA_041182745.1 Acidobacteriota bacterium | reverse complement strand
CCTCGACCTCCGAGGTCTATGGCGACCCGCTGGTGCACCCCCAGCGAGAATCGTACTGGGGCAACGTCAACCCGATCGGCCCGCGCTCGGTCTATGACGAGTCGAAGCGCTATGCCGAGGCTGCCGTCATGGCCTACCACCGCGAATACGGCCTCGATACCAGGATCGTCCGTATCTTCAATACCTATGGCCCGCGCAATCGAGTGGATGATGGACGGGTCGTCCCAACCTTCATCAATCAGGCGCTGCGTAACCAACCGCTGACCGTCTTCGGCGAAGGAGCCCAGACCCGCAGTTTTCAGTACGTCGACGACCTGGTCGATGGGATCTGTCTCCTGATGAAACACCCTCACCACCAACCGATCAACATCGGCAATCCGAATGAGATGACCATCCTGCAGTTCGCGCGGCTGATCATCGAGCTGACCGGCAGCGCAAGCGAGATCGTCTTCCGGCCCCTCCCTGAGGATGATCCGCGAGTTCGGCAGCCGGACAACAGCCTTGCCCGCGAAATTCTCGGCTGGGAGCCGCGGGTACCGGTCGAAGCCGGGCTCCATCGCACGATCGACTGGTACCGGTCACTCATCACTTGAAGTCTGGAGTTTGGACATTTTGTCCCAAAAAGGGGGCATTTCCACCAGCCCCCCAACGGGGCGCCGCATACCAGCCCAGAGTGAAACCCCGGGACTGGACTTTGGATATTTATTCCTAAAAAGACCTGTTAGCCAGCGCCCCAACGGGGCGCCGCATACCAGCCCAGGGTGAAACCCTAGGTAGCCCACGCCCCGGATTCCGGCGTTCTGAAGGAACGCCGCATATTCTCGACTAACAGACGCCTGGCCAAATAATTCCCAGGCGGCGCTCCTTTAGAGTTCATTCTGATATGCCTGAAGACTCGGTGAGGTTTTAGCTTCCCCACACGGCATCCGGAAGCTACGATTAAGATTGACTGGAAGGTCGATTCGGGGTAAATATTGCTCTTGCCCGCAGGGAAAAGCGGGATAAGCAGCGGGAACCCCCGCTTCTTCACAGCTCTAATTCATAGCTCTAATAGTGCTAATAGCTCTAATGGTTGCAACGGGTCTCTTTTTGGAGTACCTTTAGGTTTTGGTATTTGCGGTTCGGGTTTATGTCTTCTGCACAGCGCGGTTCGGTGCGGTGCCTCAAGCAGATTTTTGTAACTGTTTGTAACTGAATGATGATTTTATTCTCAGCCTGGGCGGAGATGTTCAGGTGGAGAGTCGAACTTTCCACGATTAGGGCCAGCATAGGTGGCCACGAGTAATGGAGGAACCTCAATGAGTCTCAGACCAACCAGATTCCGCCGGGTGTTGAGCATCGGCCTGATAATGGCTGTCGGCGTTTTTTACACCTTGGTAACCAGTTCGGCGCTCGCCCAGTCGGCGCGGACAACAAAGAAGTCAGCCGGAGAGCTCTCAGTGAGTGGATCAGTGACGATCAACGGGACCTCGGCCATCTCCGGAGCAACAGTATTCAGTGAGAGCCGGATCAGGACGGCGGCCAACAGCACGGCGATCATCAGTCTTGGTCGGCTGGGACGGTTGCAGCTCGGGCCGGAGAGCGAGATGACGGTGCGGTTCTCTGACGGAAACCTTGGTGGCAGCCTCACCGCCGGGCGTGCGGTGGCTAACGCGCCGGTTGGCGTCTCGGTCTCGATTGTGACGGCGGATGGCGTAGCGGAGACCCGCAGCGCCAAGTCAGCCGCGATCGCGGTCGATGTCACGTGCGGGAACACTCGCGTCATGGCTGGCCGTGGTGAGGCCACTCTCACCGCTGCCGGACGCGTTGAGACCGTCGCGGTTGGTCAGGAGGCAGCGGCCGGTCAGGCCAAGGGTACCTGCACCCGCATTGCCACCACCAGCCTTGGGTCGGGTCTGAGCACCGGCGCTCTTGCCGCGCTGATCATCGCTGGTATCGGCGGAGCGGTTGGCGGAGTGATTGCTGCCGCCCAGTCGGATAACGTGGCTCCTTCCTCGATTGTGGTCAGCGGTTTCCGTCCGTAGAGCCTCCCTCCCCAGTCTGGAGAGATCGGAGAGCAGTACCGCGATGCGCCGCCCCCCTGTGTTCAACGGGAAGAGTGCGGCGCATCGCCACTTTTAACACCTTTCGCCACTCGAATGCCGCGCAAAATGCTGGATATCGCCTCCCGCACGCCAGTGCCCACTTTTCACCCCTCGCCCCTGATCGCTGTCATGTCGGAAGAGACGCTGGTGGAGATGCTGGTTGAGAGAAATCCCTGAATCATTTGAATCTTTTTGAATCATTGTCTGGTTCGGTTAAGGTTGACGGCTATGATAAGACAGAACTTCGGTCTGATCGACTATCGGGTAACGACGCTGGCAACACTGGTTTTGCTGGTGATCTTCTGCGGAGTTGGAGAGGCGCAGTCGGTGCCAGCCGGCGGCTCCGAACCTTCCGCCACCAGGGCAGCCTCAACCGGGACGGCCGGAGAGACACGTCCCGGGGCGAATGCCAGCACCTCCCGCCGGGACTACCGGATCGGTCCGGGCGACGTGCTGCAGGTAGACGTCGCCGGAGAACCGGAGATGCGTCGCAAGGTCAAGGTGATGGAACAGGGGACAATACGTCTTCCCTTCATTGATCGCGATCTTACGGTTGCCGGATTGAGCGAGATCGAGGTGGCCGCGCTGTTGCGCCAGTCGTACCTGTCCGTTCTGAAGGATCCGCAGGTGACGATCTTTGTGGAGGAGTACAACGCCCGGATGGCCTCGATTGCTGGAGCGGTAAACCAGCCGAAGCAGGTTGCCCTGACGAGGGAGATCCGCCTCTACGATCTGATCAGCCTCGCCGGTGGGGTCAGTGACAAGGCTGGCACTATCGCCCAGCTGATACACACGCGTCCCGAGGACAGCCTTGAGACCATCGACCTGCGAGATCTGATCCGCCGCCCCGAGCTGAACCGAGTCATTCGCGATGGTGATTTCGTCAATATCCCTGAGGTGGGAATCTTCTACGTCACTGGTAACGTCAATCGGCCCGGCTCGTTTCCGCTCAAGGAGTCGGTTAAACTGACCCAGGCCATTGCCATGGCCGGCGGAATGATGGCGGATTCGAAGAAGCGTGAGGTGCGGCTGGTCAGGGCGACCGACGCCAGCCAGACGGTGACGACTGAGGAGGTGATCGACCTCCTTGAGATTGAACGCAATCCGACGAAAGATCCGCTCCTGCGCCCCTACGATGTTGTCATGGTTCCGGAATCGACGCGGGCGAAACAGACAAAGACACTGCTGCAGGCCTTTTCCGGCGGACTGGCGAGTGCGCTGGGCTGGGGAATCTTCAGGTAGTCGCGTCGCAGGTCGCGCCCACTCTCCTCCGTCACCGGCGGGTGTGAAATGGGCCGTAACGGTCGCCGGGTCGAGGCGGTGGGTTGCAAGGATTGGCGTTTGCCAGGTCTTGCAAAGGCTGCCAGGGGTGAGACGAGACTTCTGAATTGGTGACAGGGATTGGTATCTGAC
>JBEGMZ010000519.1:0-3334 GCA_041182745.1 Acidobacteriota bacterium | reverse complement strand
GTTTCGTATCGACTATTTGCCGATCGGCGCGGAGAGTTCGGGTTTGGGGATATCGTTGTTCGCTGGGCGTCTCCGGGCGGTCTGGTGGTCAGGCAGTCACGGTTCCCGGCGGCAGCGGCTTGCCGCGTCTACCCTGATATCAGTCGATCGCGCCATCAGATCATCTCCTCCCGCGAAGTAAGAACGCGGCAGCACGGAGGGCGCTTGAGCGATTTTCGGGGACACGGTCGCGAGTTTGAGAGCCTGCGCGACTACGTTACCGGAGATCAGTTGCGCCATGTCAGCTGGACGGCGACCGCCCGGCGCGGTAAGTTGACGACCCGTCAGTACCAGGTCGAACGTAACCAGAGCATCATCCTGATGCTCGATGCAGGCCGGCTGATGAGTACGCGGATTGACCGTCTGACCAAACTCGATCACGCCGTCAATGCGGCGCTGATGATCGCCTCGGTCGCAATCGATAATGGCGACCTGGTCGGTATTCTCGTCTTTGAGCGCGAGGTCAGGGGATACCTGCCACCACGACGGGGAGGTCAGCAGCTCAGGTCGATCCTCGAGTCACTCTGCGATATTGAGCCGCGTATGATCGAGCCCGCCTACCATCGGGCGTTCGAGTATCTTCAGCGACAGTGTCGCAAGCGTTCGCTGGTTATCATTCTGACCGACCTCGTAGACGGTGACACCTCGGCCGACCTGCTCGCTTCTACTGCCGCGCTGCTGCCACGACACCTGCCGCTTATCGTCGCACTCGGTGATCAGGATCTGCGGGCGGTGGTCGGAGATGTCCCTCGCACGGTCAGGGAGGTCTATCGCCAGAGCGTGGCCGAGGAGATGCTCAGGCAGCGCGAAGAGGCGCTTGGTCGCATCGTTGAGCGCGGCGGCCTGGCTCTCGATCTCCAGCCGGACGCCCTCTCCACTCGTCTCGTCCAGCAGTACCTTGAAGTCAAGGAGCGCGGTCTGCTCTGAAGCTGGTGACTTCGCTCAATATTGAAATCGATTCCCAACATCGTCATAGAATTATCATCGTTGTCGGATTGAGTGACACATCCGCAGCCTTGGGTTACCTTAAGGGACTGGTATCCTTCGATGGTGAAAGTTGCAGGTGGGGTGGAATGAAGCCTCCACGATATAGGCCGTGGTTGAGATAAGGAAAGGTGTGGATGAGAGGTAAGAGGCTGAAGAGGGCCCTGTTGGCCGGCCTGTTGCTGACGCTGGCAGCGGTCGGACGGGTGGCAGGTCTGGCCCAGGGGGGTGGCGCAGCAAGAGGGCTGACACTGGAGGAGTGCTGGGAGAAGGCACGGGAGAGCCATCCGTTGCTGGGAGCGGCGCGGAAGCGAGTCGAAGGCGCGGAGCGCTTTCGCCGCTATGCGGGGGTGCGTCCGAACCCGACGCTGACCTATCAGTCCGAGAACTGGCGAGTCTGGGGGAGGCCGCCATTCAATTTTGCTCAGGATATCGACCTTTTCGTCTTTGCCACGCAGCGGATAGAGACAGCGGGAAAGGCTGGCTACCGGCGGGAGTTGGCGGCGCGGACGGTGGCAGTGGCGGAGAACGAGGTCGATCTGGTCAGAAAGCGGCTCTGGCAAGAGATTACCCGCCGTTACTGGCGGGCATTACAGTTGCAAAGTGAGTTGGTGATTGCCGGGGAGAACCAGCGTGATCTGGATCAGTTGGTCGAGTACACGACCGCGCGCTTTCGCGAGGGATTCGTAGCGGAGTGGGAGGTGATCCGGGCGAAGCTTGAACAGCAGACCCTGCTCAACCAGCGCCTGGTGACGGAGCAGGATCTGACAAGGGCCAAGCTGGAGCTGTTACAGGCGACCGGGGAGACGGCCTTTAACACCGACTTCCGCCTGCTGGAGCCGGCGCTGCTCGATTCACCGCTGGTCGGCCTCCCGGTTGCCGAGTTGCAGCGTGAGGCGGAGGAGAGGCGGATTGAGCTGGTGCTGCTGCGTTCCCAGGTCGAGACGGCTCGCGCCAACCTGCGACTGGAAGAGGCCCAGGCGAAGCCGGATATCGACCTCTCGGCCGGATTGAAACGAACGATCGGCTTCAATACCTTCATTGCCTATCTGACCATTGAACTGCCATTTTTTGACCGAAACCGGGGAGAGATCGGACGGGCGACGGCGGAGATCACCTCAATCGAACAGGAGCTGCTGGCGCAGACCAACTATATTCGGGCTGAGGTTGAGGCCAGCCACCGCGCAGTTCGACAGCTTGCGGAGCGGTTGCGTGAGATGAAGCAGGACTTTCTGACGCGGGCCGACGCTTCGCGTGACATTGCCCTGACCGCCTACCGCGAGGGAGCGGCCGATCTTTACAAAGTGCTGGAGGCGCAGCGAGCCCGCAACGAGGCCCGGCGTCTATATTACCGAACCCAGCTTGATCTGCAGATGACACTGGCGGAGTTGGCGCTGACGGTTGGGAGGAGTGAACTGAGATGAGGAAGAGGCTGGGACTGCTCTGGATCGTTCTGGTTGTTGTGACGGCGCTGACAGGATGCCGTGGCGGGGAGGTGACCGTTTCACCCAATGAGGCGGCGGCGACGCCGTCGCCAGCAGCGGAGGAGGCCTCCGGTGTGATCACATTGAGCGGGGAGTCGGCCCGCTACGCGAAGTTCGAGCTGGCCACGGTGGAGGAGCAGGAGCTGCTTGTTCCGATCGAGAGCACGGGACGGGTGGCCCTGAATGAGGATCGGACGATCCGGGTTGGTGCGTTTGTCGATGGCCGGGTGATGAAGATGCTGGTGCGGGTCGGTGACCGGGTACGGGAAGGGCAGGTGCTGGCGGAGCTCCATTCCCACGACGTTCACGAGGCGGGAGCCAACCTCGCCCAGGCGCGGGCCGGCCTGACGCAAAGGAGAAACCAGGCGACCTTTGCCGGAACAACTCTGGCGCGTGCGGAGCGACTCTATCAATCGAAGGCGCTGTCGAAGCAGGAGCTTGATCGGGTGCGCGTCGAGTATGAATCTTCACGCCAGGATGTGATCCACGCTGAGGCAGAGCTGGAGCGGGCGAAGGGCCATCTCGAGATTCTCGGCCTGTCACCGGAGAAGCTCGAATACGACGCGCCGGTACTGATCACTGCACCCAGCGCCGGCATCATCATCCAGCGCGAGGTGACTGCCGGAACGAGCGTCAATCCTGGAGACCCACTCTTTACGATCAGTGATCTCGGTCAGGTCTGGGTGATTGCTGCAGTCGAGGAGAAGCGGCTGGCGGCGCTGCGTGTCGGGCTGCCGGTGATGATCGGGGTGGATGCCTATCCCGGACGAGAGTTTCCGGGAAAGATTGCGAAGATTGGCGACGCGCTCAATCCAGAGACTCGAATG
>JBEGMZ010000518.1:0-4280 GCA_041182745.1 Acidobacteriota bacterium | reverse complement strand
AGCGTCGACAATGGGCTCACCTACCAGGCCAGCCTCGCCAATCCGTTTCCGACAGGTGTGCTTCAGCCGCGGGGAGCGTCGCTCGGGCTCTCGGCGTTGCTTGGTCAGTCGCCCTCGTTCCTGCCCTCGAATGTGAACAACTCACAGGCACAGCGCTGGTCGTTTGGAGGCCAGTATGAACTGCCGGGCAACTGGCTCCTCGAGTTGCAGTATGTTGGGAACCGTGGATACGACCTTGTCGTCGGAACCAACATCTTCAACGCGATCCCGAAGCAGTACCTCTCGACCAGTCCCGTTCGTGATCAGGACCGGATCAACTTCCTGACCGCAACCGTCCCCAACCCGTTCCGCAATCTGATTCCGGGAACCGGTCTCAATGGAGCTACCGTTCAGCGGCAGCAGCTGCTACGCCCCTACCCGCACTTTACGGGCATCAGCGGCATCGTCAACAACGGTAGCAGCAATTTTCACAGCGGTCAGATCCGACTGGAGAAGCGGTTCAGCCGCGGCTTCACGACCCTGGTCAGCTATACGTGGTCAAAGTTCCTGGTGCGTGACTCCTTCCTCAACGAGGTCGACACGCAGTTTGAGCGGCGCCTCTCGGATGCTGATATTCCGCACCGCGTGGTTGTGAGTGGTATCTACGAGCTGCCCTTCGGGCGGGGCCGCAAGTGGGGGCGTAACTGGCATCGCGCGGTCGACACGATTGCCGGTGGCTGGCAGGTTCAGGGAATATGGCAGGCGCAGCAGGGCCGGCCGTTGACAATCGGTAATGTTTACTATAATGGTGATATCACAAGACTGAAGACTACGGTCAATTCGAGTCGGGTCGACAGCACGGTCTTCGATGTCAGTGGATTCTATTTCACTGATGCTGCGGTTCAGACCAACGGAGTGATAGATCCGAACAAGCAGCGTAATGATCCGCGAATTCAGCTCTCCGGCAACTACCGGACACTGCCATCCCGCTTCGCCGGTTTCCGGGGGACGGGGCTGAATATGGCTGATCTCTCGGTAAGCAAGAACTTCGCTTTCACCGAGACGATCCGGCTTCAGTTACGCACGGAATTTCTGAATGCGTTCAACACGCCATTCTTCGATAATCCAAATCTGTCACCGAACAATGCCAATTTTGGCCGGGTGACGAGTCAGAACAATCTGCCACGCGATGTGCAGATTGGACTTCGGCTGGTATTCTGATCGTTCTGACGTCCGCCACCTCACGGGGAGCCGTGAGGTGGCCGGGTCGGCCGGTGAGAAGCCCGATCAACAACTGAAGAAATGGAGATACCAATGAGCAAGACGACACGACGGGATTTCATGCGTACCACCGCCGCGGCGACGGCGGGGGTGGCCGCAACGAGGCTCAACGTTCTGCAGCCCTCCCGGGTACTGGGGGCGAATGGGCGGGTGCGGGTCGCGCTGGTCGGGGCCAGCGATCGCACTATGAGTTCACTGGTGCCGGCGTTCCAGGCCCACGCCCGAGAGCTTGATTTCGAGCTGGTCGCGGTCTGCGACATCTGGAAGAAACGGCGCGAGGAGGTTCCAGGTCAGATCGCGAAACAGTATGGCCTCACCGCCCCAGCCGGGGTCCGCAATACTGATGAGCTCTATGATCGCAAGGATATCGATGCGGTGATCATTGGCACGGCCGACTTCCAGCACGCCTATCATGCCATCGAGGCCGTGCGGGCCGGCAAGGATGTCTACGCTGAGAAGCCGTTTGCAAATATCATGAGTGACGCCAATGAGGCGCTGAAGGTGATTGGCAGCTCGGATCGCATCTTCCAGGTTGGTACCCAGCGCCGTTCGACCGATAGCTACATGCGGGCGAAGGAGTATCTCGATTCGGGCAAGTTTGGTGATATCGTCATGGCCGAGATGACCTGGAATGTTAACCAGCCCGGAAGATGGCGCCGCCCGAATGTCGTGCCGCTTCTCAAGCAGGAGGATACCGATTGGAAGCGCTACCTGATCAACCGTGATCCGAAGATACCGTTCGATGCCCGCAAGTACCTTGAGTTCCGGCTCTTCTGGCCCTTCTCCTCCGGTATTCCGGATCAGTGGATGGTTCATCAGATCGATACAGTCCACTGGTTTACCGGTATTCCCCATCCACGCAGCGTTGTTGTCAACGGCGGGCTCTACCTCTGGAAGGATGGGCGCCAGAACTGGGATACCATGACCGCGGTCTTCGACTATCATAACGCGAAGACTGACAAGTCGTTCCAGGTCTCATATTCGTCGCGCATGACCAACGAGGCCGGCGGGGTCAAGGAGATCTACTATTCGAACGGCGGAACCCTCAACCTTGACACCAACAAGGTCTCGGCCGAGGGAGGGCTGAAGGAGAACATGGCTCGCCAGATGGGAATGAAGGCCAATCAGCTTGATAACTACACGCTCTCGGACGAAGCCGGGATCGAGACCTCGGCCAATACCGGGGTCGACAAGCAGACTCTCGCCCACATGCGCAACTGGATGGATTGTGTCAGGAAGAGGAACCGCAAGACCAACGCCGACATCCATGCCGCCTACAACCACTCGGTCGCGCTCTGCATGACCATTGCCGCGATCCAGACCGGCAAGCGGGTTACTTTCGATGACAAAAAGCAGGAGGTTGTCGTCAGCTAGCAGCTAGCTTCCGATAACCGGCGGTCCCCGGACGCATTCCGCGATTCGGGGGCCGCTTCGCATTGTGACATAACCTGAAAAACGAGAAGGGGAATTCAGCAGATGAACAGGATCAAATTACCGGTGTGGCTGGTCGGACTGTGGCTGCTCGCTGTCGGCAGCGCGGCCGCGCAGTCGGTCAGAATTGTGGAGCAGAAGGAGAAGCAGCAGCTTGATGTCTACGTCGATCAGCAGCTTTTTACCTCATACTGTTACTGGGATTCGCAGAAGAAGCCGATCCTCTATCCGTTGCAGACGGCGAAGGGAACGGTGGTGACACGCAGTTATCCGGTCGCAAAGGTTGCGGGTGAACGCACCGACCACCCGCATCACGTCTCGGCGTGGTTCAATTATGGCAACATCAATGGGGTCGATTTCTGGAACAACAGTGGCGGAAAGGGCTCCGAAAAGATGGGGACGATCAGGCACCGTGAGGTGAGGGCGATACGTCAGGGGAAGGGAAAGGCCGAGCTCGATGTGACGATGGACTGGATCATGCCGGATGGTACAAAGGTGCTGCAGCAGGATGAGACCATCATCTTTCGGGCGACAAACGGGCAGCGGATCATCGACCGGGTAATCACCCTGACCGCGCAGGGGCAGAAGGTGGTCTTTGGAGACAGCAAGGAGGGGGCGATTGGAATTCGCGTTGCCCGGCAGCTCGAAGAGCCGTCAACTCAGCCGCTCGTCTTCACCGATGAGCAGGGAAATCCGACCAAGGTGGCGGTTCTCGATAATACTGGTGTCGATGGGGTCTATCTGAGCAGTGAGGGTCTGGTTGGGGAGAAGAACTCGTGGGGGAAGCGGGCGAAATGGATGACGCTCAGCGGGCGGATTCGAAACGAGGATGTCGTCATTGGAATCTTCGACCATCCGAAGAACCCGCTCTATCCGACCTATTGGCATAATCGGGGCTACGGTCTGTTTGCCGCCAATCCGTTCGGCGCCAAGGAGTTCACCAGGGGCGAGACCGTGCTTAACTACACACTCCAACCGGCACAGAAGACTACGATGCGGTTCCGCATTCTGGTTCACTCCGGCCAGATGACTGCCCAGCAGGCGGAGTCACACCACCAGCAATTTACAAGGGATGTTCCGCGGTAATCAGGAGGGGCGGGTGACAACGAAGAATGAAAAAAGTATCGGCCAGCGCCGATACTTTTTTCGGTCACCTGGTAATGAGAGACGCAAGAGAGGACTGACGCCTGAGCTGGCTCCGGTAGCGGGGCGCTGGTTCAGGCCGAAATCGGGCGACGGGGCTTGCTGGAGACGACCGACTTTTTAAGTCCGGCAACCCAGAAATCGAAACGCGTCCGTGGGGGAGGAACTGCATTACTGTTGCTGACGGGAGAGACGACCTTCCGGCCACAGTTGGGGCAGCACTGTGAGTACTGGAAGATAGGATAGTTGCAATGCTTGCACTTCATCATTTGAAGCGCCCTCCACTTCTGGTGAAAGTTAGAACATGTTTGGGGAGAAAAATCAATAACAACTGACAAGGACTGAATTATATAAAATCGAATCCTTTTGTCCAGCAGAAAATGTTTTTTGATGAAAATTTTACCTGATAGCGGGAAAAAAGTACTCATCAGCGCCTCGTCTTCAAT
>JBEGMZ010000517.1:0-2716 GCA_041182745.1 Acidobacteriota bacterium | reverse complement strand
CGTTCTGGAGGATGACAATGGCGAGGAGGCCGAGAACTGTGCCGTGAATCGTTCCACGACCGCCAAAGATCGAGGTTCCTCCCAGGATGACGGCGGTGATTGCCATCAGCTCGTAACCGGTTCCGGCATCTGACCTCGCCTGACCGAGATGCGCAATATAGATGACCGCGGCGAGACTCGCCATCCCACCGCTCAGGAGATAGATTGTTCCAAGTCGTCGTGCAACCGGAATCCCGGCAAAGCTGGCCCCCTCGGCCGAGTAACCGATCGCATAGAGCCCCCGGCCGTAATGGCTTCGATGAAGATGGATCCAGCAGGCAATTACCGCCACCAAAAGCAGCACTGCCTGCGGAGGCATAAAGCCGCCCCAGTAGCCCTGGCCGAGAAAGACGAAGTCGGCGGGAAAACCGGAGTAGCTGACGACTCCGCCACTCATGCCTTCAGCCAGTCCGCGGTAGAGGGAGAAGGTTCCCAGCGTGACAATCAGGGGTGCCAGCCGCAGCCGCCCAATGAGAAGTCCATTGACGCCACCTCCAATCAGACCAAGCACGATCGTGGCCGCCGCGCCCGACCAGATGGACCACCCGTGGTCGTGCCATAGCCAGCCGCAGAAGATCGCTGCCAGTCCCATCATCGAACCGACCGAGAGGTCGATCCCACCCGTGATGATGATCGGGGTCAGCGCCAGGGCGAGCAGCCCAAGCTCAACGCTCAGCCGCAGAATCTCAAAGCCGTTGCCAGGGGTCGCGAAGTTACGACCCGTCATCGTGAACACCGCCAGCTCAATGGCGATCACAATCAGCAGTACCCATTCCCGATTGGGAAAGAGCCTTTCCAGAAGTGGTGCGTTCGTGGCATAGCGCTCTGTTTCTGACATATGACACAGGCTCTTCGGAATACCGGGCCCTCAATTAATAATCACTTCTAATAATCACTTCGCGTAATCACTTCGCGCATCGCGCGGGGATCGTCCTGACCTGCTTCGAGATCCGCATTTTTTGTGTTGATAGCCCGATGTTTATATAACGATCAGCCAATATTTGTCACCTTAAGGCAGTCAAAAAATGAAAACGGACTGATTGGGATTAACGATTGTGCCAGGCCAAAACACCCTCCAACCGTCACTTTTCTCTATCCTCCGGGAACCGCTCAGAGTCTGGTCATTCATTTTATCAGCGGAAATGTGACTGGAGTGGAGTATGATCTCCTTCGGGCTTGAAACCTGCAGCAATTGACGGACCCAGCAAAATAAAAGACCTGCAATTCATTTCCATTGCAGGTCTTTTACCCTCTTCCAGTGCCCATTCACGATCTGGAGATCGCGGCTAATACCCATTCCACGAAAAGGAGAGCAACGTGATCACCTGCATTATGTCAAGCATCTGGATCTTGCTTGTCGGAGCGATGAATTCGATCGAAAGTATCACCTCGGGATTGGCAATGAAGAGTTTGATGGTCTTCTCCGGTTCAGAGAGGCGACTGTCCTCACCGACAAAATGGTAGAGGGTCGCTGTCTTTCCCTTCAGTCTTCCATCAGCAAGCATCGGGAGCCGTTCAGTCTTTGTGTGTGCGAAGCCAGGATTGGCTGCCAGCAGATCCCTCACGACGCTCTTCTCCCAGTTCCCAAGAGTGGCTGGGGTCCATACGTTACCCTCGCGGGGAGTATGGGCGACTATCCGCAGTCCCTCTGAAACGTAGCCGTTAAGCTCGCTCAGCGCTGCTCCGCCTGGAGTCACCACGGTCGTCGAGGTTGACTGCTGCCCATCCCTTGATCTGGCAGCTTCGTGCTGGATCCGCCATTCCCGGGGTATGAGAAGCTTGAAAAGCCCCTGTGGATCCTGGTAAGTGCGGAAGTTCTCTCTAATGGTACTTTCAAGTCGCTCTGCCGTCTCCCTCTCCGATTCCTGGCCCTCAATCTGATCGAGTTCACGGAAGCTATAAAACGCCGTATCTGTTCCGTGCAGAGCCTGACGAAGATAGTTGATCGGCAGGGCAAGACCGAGAGTCGGACCATCACCCACCCGGGCGGTGATGATGCCTATCACCTCGCCACGCCTGTTGATCAATGGACCACCACTATTTCCGGGATAGATCGGAGCTGAGATCTGGAGCATTCGATAGCTTGACTCATCGCGAATTTGGCTGATCAGACCGGCCGAAACCGTCCCGCTAAGCCCTTTTGGATTGCCAATTGCGACAATGCTCTCACCAAGTCGAACCTGGGCCGAGTTGCCGAGCACCAGTGCGTTAAGGTTGTCCGCTTGAATTTTGAGAACGGCCAGGTCGAGCTTGCGATCGACCGCGACGACACCTCTGACTCGATACTTCCCGATGGTTGGGTTACTCACCTCCACCACTTTCGCGGACTTGATTACGTGGTAGTTGGTGGCGATCAGTCCGTCCTCCCGGATGACAAAACCGCTACCAAGGGATATCTGGCGGTTCTCTCCATCGTATGAGATCACAGTGACGACTGCCGTTTGTGATCTCTGCGCCACGGACGCAACCCATTCCTCTTGCGCCTGAGCCGGACTCATACACAGGGCAAGCAGCATCACCAGAGCTGGCAAATTAGTACTACGGACTCGATTCATGGCAGACCCTCACTCAGTTTATTAACCAACATCGGAACAGGCAAGGCTGGGACACTGAGCACGGAATGGTCACGAATCAAGGACGTGTTCCAATGTTGAGTGTTCTGATGTTGGCCACCTCC
>JBEGMZ010000516.1:0-3347 GCA_041182745.1 Acidobacteriota bacterium | reverse complement strand
GGTCTTCGATGCGCGCCTGGTGGGCCGGCCGGTGGTCGTTCTGTCGAACAACGATGGCTGCGTGATTGCGCGTTCGGCCGAGTCGAAGCAGCTCGGTATCGCCATGGGGGAGCCATTTTTCAAGGTCCGTGACCTGATCGAGGAGCACCGGGTGATCGTCCGGTCGAGCAACTATGAGTTGTATGGAGACATGTCGGCGCGGCTGATGGATGTTCTGGAGCAGTTCTCATCGGAGCTTGAGGTCTATTCGATCGATGAGGCCTTTCTGGAGGTAGAGCAGGGCAGCAAGGTGGCCCTGGAGGGGCTTGGACGGGAGATCCGCGAGCGCGTGCGGCAACAGACCGGACTGCCGGTTTCGATCGGGATCGCCGGGACAAAGACGCTGGCCAAGGTGGGAAATCATCTCGCCAAGAAGTCGACGCGGGCGGCGGGAGTGCTCAATCTGCTCGATTCGCCGCATCTTGACCTTGCGCTTGAGCGGACACCGGTCGAGGAGGTCTGGGGGGTCGGACGTCGGCAGGCAGTAAAGCTCCGGTCCTACGGCATCCTGACGGCGCGTGGGTTACGCGGAGCGGATGATGACTGGGTCCGCCGCAAGATGACGGTGGTCGGCCTGCGGACGGTTCACGAGTTGCGCGGAATTCGCTGTCTCGAGCTTGGTCGGAGCCACGCCCATCAGCACAGTCTGGTTGTCTCCCGCTCGTTTGGGAATGTGGTCTGGAACTTCGATGAACTGCGCGAGGCCGTTGCCTGGTTCACCGCCCGGGGAGCAGAGAAGCTTCGGCGGCGGCGGCTGGCAGCCGGAGCCCTGACGGTCTTTGTGCGCATCGGGCGCAACTCGCGCCCGGGCGGTGAAGCGGCCACCGGCTCCGTGACCGTCGATCTCGGTACGGCATCCGACAGCACCCTCGAACTGATGGCCGCCGCGCAGGGGCTGCTCCATAAGCTGTATCGGGAAGGAACCGGTTACCGCAAGGCGGGCATAATGCTGACCGGCCTCTCACCGTCGGAGACCGTATCGCGCCGGCTCTGGGATGCAGAACGCTACGAGCGGCAGCGTGAACTGATGACCCGGATCGACGCGATCAACCATCGCCACGGCAGCGAGACGATCCGTTGCGGACTCTTCAGGTCGAATGGGGGGTGGCAATCCCGAACCGAACAGCGCTCAAACCGGTTTACGACCAACTGGAAAGAGATCATGTGGGTGAAGTGAGCGGTTGGCGAAAAGAAGCGATGGCTTCACGAAGTCGCTCCGCTTGCCTTTTGTGATGCCACCGCCTAACCTCTACTTATTCAGAATGGCATCTAAAAAGACGTTGCAGACAAATTGCAGATACATTTCATCAGGAGGAGTTGACGTGACGGCTAAAGCGACATTTCTGCTGATCATCACCGTTGTTCTGGCAGTACCGGCCGCGGTGGTGGCGACCGACCACTGGCCGCAGTTTCGCGGTCCGGGGGCAACCGGGGTGGTGGAGGATCCGCGGCTGCCTGACACCTGGAGCGCGACGGAGAACATCGCCTGGAAGACGCCCGTTCCCGGGCTCGGGTGGTCGTCACCGATCGTCTGGGGCGACCGGATCTTTCTGACGAGCGTCGTCAAGCAGGGGAGTACCGAGGCGCCGCGCAAGGGGCTCTATTTCGGTGGAGAACGCTACGACCTCTCAAAAGAGGATCATCGCTGGATGGTCTACGCGCTCGACTTCCGGACGGGCCGGATTGTCTGGGAGCGGGAAGCCTTCCGCGGCCTCGTCAGGGCGTCGCGCCATCTCAAGAACAGCTACGCTTCCGAGACGCCGGTGACGGATGGCAGATATCTTTATGCCTATTTCGGCAACCTTGGTCTCTTCTGCTACGACCTGAAGGGCACACTGGTCTGGAAGAAGGATTTTGAGCCGCATAAGACCCGTTTTGGATGGGGTACCGCGGCCTCGCCGGTTCTGCACGGAGACCGACTCTTCATCCTCAACGACAACGATGAATCGTCCTACCTGCTGGCGCTCGATAAGCGGACCGGTCGTCAGCTCTGGCGGGTTGAGCGTGAGGCTGGCACCAACTGGGCAACCCCCTATGTCTGGGAGAACGGTCAGCGAACCGAGCTGATCGTGCCGGGGACGAAGGCCGTCCGGGCTTACGATCTCGATGGCCGCCAGCTCTGGGAGTTTAGCGGAATGTCATCGATTGTCATTCCGACCCCCTTCTCGAAGTTCGGGCTGCTCTACATTGCGTCGGGATATGTCGGGGATCAGCATCGACCAGTCTACGCCATCCGACCGGGGGCGAGTGGCGACATCTCGCTGCGGGAGGGAGAGACCTCGAACAGGCATATTGCCTGGTATCAGCGCCAGGCCGGGCCGTACAACCCGTCGCCGATCGTCTATGGTGACCAGTATTACACGCTGCTCGACCGTGGCTTCTTCACGGCGCACGATGCGCGGACCGGCCGTGAGATCTACGGCAAGCAGCGGATCGATCTCAATGCCGGAGCCTTCACCGCCTCACCCTGGGCCTACAATGGTCGCATCTTCTGCCTGAGCGAAGATGGTGACACCTTTGTTCTGCAGGCAGGAGCTGAATATAAGCAGCTCGCCAAAAACTCCCTCGGCGAGATGAGCATGGCGACCCCGGCGATCGCGCGCGGAAGTCTCTTTATTCGCACTGCCGCCAACCTCTATCGCATCACCAGAGATGGCCGGAGGTAGACCAGCCGTGGTGCCGGCCCTGCGAACAGTCTGCTTGATCCTGTTGGTGGCCCTTTTGTTGCCAGCGATGTCGGTAATGCCATTGACGACGTTGATGGCTTCGTCGGCGCCGGGGCACAAGTTTCACGTCAGCGTCAGCCAGGTCGAATATGACCGGGCAAAACAGACGGCCCGGATAATGATCCGCGTCTTTGCCGATGATCTGCAGGCGGCCGTCTCACGGCACGTCGGGCGGGAGCTGAAGATCCAGGGGGCACCGATTGGCAATGACCGGGAGATGGGAGGACTGATCCACTCCTACGTGCGCGACCGGCTGGAGTTACGGACACGGGATGGACGCGAGGTGCGGCTCGGCTGGGCCGGCCTCGAGGCGACCCCGGATGTGATCTGGCTCTATGTTGAGGGCCGGGTGGCAGGGGGGCTCGCCGGCACTCGGCTCCGCAATCGGCTCTTCTGTGAGCTGTTTGAGGACCAGGTGAATATCGTCAACACCATCCACCAGCAGAAGACGATCGGAGTGATGTTCGAACCGAAGGACGACTTCAAGGCGCTGACCGAACGTCAGACGCGTCCGTGAGCTGGGGCCTCACCGAACGGCGCTCTCCTTCAGTTCAAGAGTTCCAGCCTTGGCGTCGAGCGTTG
>JBEGMZ010000515.1:0-7174 GCA_041182745.1 Acidobacteriota bacterium | reverse complement strand
TCCATCAGGTGCGCGGCCATGTCGCCCAGGGCGCCAGTTCCCCAATCGACCCACCCGCGCCAGTTGAATGGATGGTAGATCGGGTGGTAATCGACCAGCGGCGCCGGTCCGAGGTAGAGGTCCCAGTTGAGCGATGAGGGCACAGCGTAGTCGCCAACAACCGCCGTCGAGATCGCCCGGTTGAGCCGCCGTGCCGTCCACTCGTTGCCAAAGCCGCCTCCGCCCTGCCACGGAGCGCTCTTCAGCGGACGCGGAACACCCTGTGGCCAGATCGGACGGTTGGTCCAGATGTGGACCTCGCGCACCGCCCCGAGGACGCCGGCCTCGATCCACTCGTTGACCCGCGCCGCGGCGTCACTCGAATGGCCGTGGTTACCCATCTGGGTCGCGACCTTCGTCCGTGCCGCGACCTCCCGCAGGACACGCGACTCCTGCACCGACCAGGTGAGCGGCTTCTCAACGTAGACGGCCTTGCCAAGCTCCATCGCCGTCTTGGCCACGATCGCGTGAGTGTGATCCGGCGTCGCCACGATCACTCCGTCGATCCCCTTCTCGGCTTCGAGCATCTTCCGAAAATCGGCGTAGCGCTTCGCCTTGTTGTAAGCCTCCTGCAGGCGAATCGCGTTCTCGTTCGGCTTACCGTCACGACCGCGCGTCCGTGCCGCCGCCGCCTTGTCAACATAGTCGAAATCGACATCGGCCAGCGCCACGATGTTCTGCCCGTTGGCGAGCAGCTCCGACGCATCGGTCGCTCCCTGTCCGCCGCACCCGACAACGGCGATGTTGACCTTGTCGCTCGGGGCAGTGTACCCAACCCCGCCAAGGACGTGGCGTGGGATGATCATCGCCCCAAGCGTCGCTCCGGTTGTCCCGGCGACAAACTTCCGTCTTGATATTACATCTTTTGACATTACTACCTCCGAAAAGTCTGGCTAGGCCAGCGCATCCTTGATGAACTGGAAGCACTTTCGTACCTCGGCAATCGCGTCATCTCCACGATACTCGTACTCGATATTGGCCGGAATATCGTACTTTTTGCTCTTGAGAAGCTGCAGGACCGGCTTGATCGGCGTGTCACCCGTTCCCCAGACGACGTTGGCGCCGTGATCCTTCTTCCGATCCTTGATATGCAGGTTGGTGATCCGGGCGTGATGCTCGTTGATATAGGCAATTGGATCGTAGTTGGCCGCGGTAAAGTGGCCGATATCGAGATTGACCCCGATATACTTCGAATGGGCCATCGCAGCCGCAAAGCTCTCCGGCTTGGCGTACTGGTTCGGATCGGTCAGGTTGTCGTGATTGTGCATGGCGACGGTGATCTTGTGCTTGTCAGCATAGACCGCAACCCGCTTTGCGACGCTGACCGTTGCTGAGGCGGTGATCACCTTCACCCCAAGAGCCTTGGCCATCTCGAAGCCCCGCTCGATCTCCTCGTCAGTGAAGCTGTCGTTGAAACTGTAGTTGTAGGCCTGGAGCTTAACTCCGGCAGCATCAAACTTCTTCTTCACGGCGGTGAAGGTATCGAGCGGCGTTGTCAGCCGCCACTTGCGGATCTCATCCCGGTATCCCGGATTCGGAGTCGGACGCCCATTCGGCCCCGGAGGCCCCATCTGCGGTCGCGGCTCGATGTGACCGGAGAAGAGCTCACACTCCCCGATCCCAATCTCGGCAATCGACTTCAATGCGTCGTCAAGCGAGAGGGTACGAAAACTGTAGGACTGGATTCCAATCCTCACCCCCTTGAACGCCGACTTGATCTCGGGGAGTGAGATCATTGAGAGCGGCACTCCGGCCAGCATTAGTTTTCCAAAATCTCTTCTGGTATACATCTCGATTTTTCCTTTCAGATCAGACTATAACCGTTTCCCGGACCCGGGAAGAAACTCAATAAAGACTCGTCATCCTGGACGAACCAGGCAGAGGCCTGGTCACACAATTTCGTCCCGGGCAGAAGTGATCGCCCCCTCGGCCTGTCACTTGATCATCAGCTTCAGCAACTGGATCGACTCGATCATGGCGCGGCCATTGTGGTAGCCGGCCTTCCACGGTTGCGCCTTGTCGCCACTGACCGACCCATCCGGCTGGAGCGTGGCGTGCCATTCACCATTCTCCCAATCAACCAGCCGCTTCTCGATCAGATCGAGTGTCTGCTGATAGACGGTGAAGTACCTCTGCTCACCGGTCAATCGGTGCATGTAGAGAGCGCTGACGATCGCCTCGGCCTCGGTCCACCAGACCTTGACCAGACGATCTGCCGGTTGATTGAACCGGCCACTGTCGTAGAAACCGCCATTCTTCGCATCGTATCCATACTTCAACGAATAGTCGAAGAGCGTCCGGAAGAGGTCGAGAAACGGGCGGTATGAGATTCCAGCCGCCTCACAGGCATCGATGAGCAGCCAGATATTCTCGAGGTCATGGCCATAGGAGACGCGGGCGTTCTCACCATCGAGCTGCGGCGTCCAGTCCCGGGCGTACTTGTCGGTGCAGGCACCGATCGACTTTCGGACAACGGTGTTGCTCTGGATGTTGATCAGCTCCAGCAGCCGTTCGCGCCCGAGCGGCAGGGTCGTCGCCCGATAGAAGGTCGTCAGCGCCTCGAGCAGATGCAGATGAGTGTTCATCAGCTTCCCGCCGGGATCGCCGCTCATATACGACGATCCCTCACGGTCACCCGGCGTCCAGTCTGGCAGAAAGTACTCCCGGTAACCGCCAAACTCGGCGTCGTGCGACTTCGCCTCAAGCAGATGGAAGAACTCGATCGCAAAGTCACGGACATCACGCCGTCCCGTCGCCAGTGCATACTCGGAGATGGCATAGAGCGCGAACGACTGGCCATAGAGGTGCTTGTTCGGACGCTGCTTCTCGTTACCCGTCGCATCGACCTGCCAATGGAAACCGCCGTGCCGGTGATCCCACATCTTCTCGCGCAGGAATCGGTAGCCGTGATCAGCGGCGTCAAGGCATTCCTTACCGCAGTAGCCCGCCCGCGCCATCCGGGCGAAGAGCCAGACCTGACGGGCCTGCGTGACGATCATCTTCACGCCCGGCCCGCGCGCCTCACCCCGCGGCCCAAAGTTGATCGTATACCCGCCATTGACTCGGTCAATGCTCTTTTCCATCCAGAAAGGCAGAATGTTCTGCCGGAGGTTACGCTCGAGCCGCCCAATCTCCGACGGCAGGTCGACGCCAGCGGGAACCGCCGGCGCCTGAAAGAGGAAGAGGATGGTCAGAAGTGATGTCAGCATGGTCGACTCCGCCTAATTTCCGACCGGATTGGTCTTGACCCACTCCTGGTAACGCTTCTCCAGCTCCGGGCTGAGTTTGGGGTAGACGTCGCGCGAACGGTACTTGCCCGAACGCATCATCTCCCGTTTGAAGTTCTCGGTGTTGACCGTCAGGGCCGCCGACTTCAGGACATCCTCAACGATCTGCGGCGGGAAGAAGAGCACTCCCTCCTCGTCACCAACCACAACATCACCCGGCAGGACCGAGACGTGCCCAATCCGGATCGGTGCGTTCCACTCGACCCCCACCTGGTCGGCCATCGCCGAGGCGTGGGCATTGACGTAGTAGATCGGAAAATCCTTCATGACCAGAAATTCGTTCAGATCACGGATGCCACCATCGACGACGACACCGCGCACCCCGCGCTGCTTCATTCCGATCCCCGTCACATCACCGAGGAAGGTCGCCCGATCGACCGCCCCGCCGAGTTCAACGACGATCACGTCTCCCGGATTGGCATCCTCGCCCGCCCGGACGTTGTACTGAAAGTCCCAGTCGCCTTCCCTCGCAATCTGCTTCGTCGCGGCATCGATGTCAGGCCGCAGCGGCAGATAGCGCATTGTCAGCGCCCGCCCAACCAGCTTCGTCCCCGGCTGGGTGAGCCGGAAGTGGTTGGCGAAATTCTGTGTGTAGCCCTGATTCTGGACCCCATTCCAGAGCGCCTCGATCGGGTACTTGGCGACTCGGGCCAGCTGCTCATCGGTCACCCGTGGCCGATCCTTCTTCAGCACGTCCATCAGCGGCGTCCACGTATCACGCTGGGCTCGTAACCCTGCCGGAACCTGAACCTGCGACTCCACCCGGCGACTGACCAGCAGCACACCTCCACCGCCAGCCAGGAGACCGCAGACCAACAATGTTGCAATTTTTCTCGACATTACTAAAGCTCTCCAGAGAATAGTCGTTTAGCCAATATGGAACCACCGCGTTATTGCGGAATCAGTCCGGGGAAGACGAAAGCGTAGAGCATGACGATGAGGCCGACCAGCGCCGCCAGCACAATGCTGTGCCTGAAGACCGCCTTGAAGATCGCCGCCTCGTTGCCAGCCTGCTGTGTCGCCGCCGAGGAGACGACGATCGACTGGGCGTCGATCATCTTGCCCATCACCCCACCGGCTGAGTTGGCCGATGCCATCAGCACAGCGCTGATCCCGAGCTGCTCAGCTGTCACCTTCTGCAGATTGCCGAAGAGCGCGTTCGATCCGGCGTCGGTCCCGGTCAGCGCCACTCCCAGCCAGCCAAGCATCGTCCCGAAGAACGGATACAGAACTCCCGTCCTGGTCAGGCTCAACCCCATAACTGTATCCATACCCGAATAGCGAGTCACATAGGCCAGCCCGACCATGAAGCTGATCGCCGCCAGCGAGGGTATCAGCTCACGGCAGGTGCGAAGAAAGATCCGGAAGGTCTTTCCAAGCGAGAGGCCGAGGAAGATCGACGCCAGAACTGTCCCGACAAAGATCGCCGTTCCCGGCAGTGAGAGCAGGTTCCAGTCGACGATCGCTGCCTCCGGCAGATTTGGAGCCACCGGCGGAACCCGCAACACCTGGTTGTGAAGGGCCGGCATCGGCCTCTTCCACGAACTGAGCGTCAGATACTTGTTGATCGCCGGGTAGCCGGCAACAAAGATGAAGACCGAGGCGAGCAGGAAGGGCGACCAGCCCTTCAGCACCACGCTCGTCGAATGGCGCGGAATATCGGCGATCGCGGCTCCCCCGTCTGCACGCAGCACATTTGCCGGTCGCCAGATCTTCAGAAATGCGACCATCACCAGCAGGGAGAAGAGCGCCGAGACCACATCGACCAGACTGTTGTCCATGTAGTTGGACCAGAAGAACTGCATCCCGGCAAAGGAGAGCCCACTCACCGCCAGCGCCGGCCAGACCTCACGCGTCTCTTTCCAGTTGACCATACTCCGCACCAGCCAGAGCGGCAGGATCGCCGAGAGCGGAGGCAGTATCCGCCCGGTCATCGCGCTCAGCGCCATCTCATCGAGCCCCGTCACCCCGGAAAGGATCCGCAGCGGATTGCCAACCCCACCCCACGCCACCGGCGCCGTATTCGCCAGCAGGCAGAGCGTCGCCGCCTGAAACGGATTGAAGCCCAGCCCAATCAGAAATGCTCCGGCAATCGCCACCGGCGCACCTCCTCCGCCCGTCCCTTCCAGAAAGGCTCCAAAGCAGAAGGCGATCAGAATCAACTGCAGCCGTTTGTCCGAAGAGAGATTGGCAATCGAATCCTTCATTACCTGGAACTGACCGGTCTCGACGGCGACATTGTAGAGAAACATCGAGGCGATGATGATCCACGCGATTCGCAGAAATCCGAAGATCACTCCGTGCACCGCCGCCGCACCCACCATGATCGCCGGCATCCGAAAGACGAGCAGCGCCAGCAGCACCGCCACCAGCATTCCCCACATCGCCGATACCCAGACGCGCTTCTTCAGCGCGACCAGGACGAAAAAGAGTGTCAGCACCGGCAGCGCCGCGATGATCGTCGAAAGTTGCCAGAATCCAAATGGATCGTAGTTCTGCGTCCAGGTCATCAGAAGGTCCCCCTCCAAAGGAGATATCGCGAATGATTACAAACGGTTATCTTTGAACGGATTTCGGGTACATCGTGTAGAAATTATCCCGCCAAGTCAACCATTCCGGAAAAAAGTCGAACCCTTACCTGATCCACGAACAGTTCCTTGAATCTCACTCCGTCCGGGATCTGACCAGCTCCGCGATCTCTCGGCAAAAACAGTTTCAAGCAAGGACGGATAAACCCCGAGTCGTTTTCTGTCGTATAATCACCGCGAGGCAATTTTACGACGGTAACTTTCGTGGGAGAGACTTGAATGGAGGGACTTGAATGAGGATATCGGCGATTATGGCGATTATGATGACGTTGATGCTGATCGGCGGGCTGAGCACGGCCAGGGGCCAGCAGACCTATGACCGGCCCCAGGTGGTGACAATCCGCGTCGCACGGACGATCAAATCGGTCACCTATCGGCCGAACAGTGGCCAGACGACGATTGGAATGCAGGGTACCGCGCTCATTCCTTTGGCCAAAGGCGAGCTGCGAGTCCAGAACAAACAGGGTGTGACCTACATCGAGGGATCGATCTCGAAACTCGAACCCGCCTCAAAGTTTGGCGGCGCCTATCTGACCTATGTTCTGTGGGCCATCACACCCGAGGGGAGTGTCAACAACCTTGGCGAGGTGATCGTCAATGGAACCGGTGCGCGGATCAAGGCGAGCACCAACCAGCAGTCGTTCGGGCTGATCCTTACCGCGGAACCCTACTTCGCCATCTCCGTCCCGAGTGAGATGGTTGTCGTCGAGAACACGATTCTGCCCGCGACGCTTGGCAAGATCGAGGCGGTCGACGCCAAGTATGAGCTGCTCGAGCGCGGTAAGTACGAGAACGGCGTCTTCGAGTCGTTCCGGATCGAACCGAAGGTACCGCTCGAACTCTACCAGGCACGCAACGCCGCCCGGATCGGCGAATGGCTCGGGATCGACAAGTACGCAACCGAATCGTGGGCCAAGGCAATGATCGAACTGAAGAACGCCGAGGGCTATCAGAGCCGGAAGGAGAGCAATCGCAAGTCGGTTCAGATGACTGCTCGTGACGCCGTTCAGATCTTTGAGGATGCCCGTGTCATCGGACTGAAGCGGATGGATGAGGAGCGGCTCGCCAACGAGCGTCGTGCCGCCCAGGAGCGCCAGGCCCGTGCCCGTGCTGAGGCTGAAGCCGAGGCCCAGCGACGCCGGGAGGAAGAGGAGGCCCGTAAACGCGAGGAAGAAGCCCGCCGCCGGGCTGAACTCGAGCGTGAGGTCGAGGCCGCCCGTCGTGAACGCGCCGAAGCAGAGAAGATGAAGGCTGAGCTGG
>JBEGMZ010000514.1:0-4864 GCA_041182745.1 Acidobacteriota bacterium | reverse complement strand
AGATAGAGCTGATCTGAATCCGGTCCGAGATCGAGCGGAATCGGTAGACAGCTTCCGGGTTGGGAACCGCAGGAGAAGACCGGCTCGACCGACCGCGAGCCATCAGCCCGGACACGGATGGCCAGGGCGGCCGGCACACCCAGTCCACTCGCATTGGCAGTGAAGAGAGCCGGGGCGACACGCTCTACTGTCGTCGCGGCGATTTGCGGTGGGTTTGAGCCAGAGCTGATCGAGACGGTCGCCCGTCCGGTGGCCAGATCTGTCGGCATGAGAAAATTGACCTGAGTCGGTGAGGAGTAGAGAAGACGGGCCTGACGTTCCGTTCCGGAGCTGTCACGAACTACGACCCGAGCTGGCATGCCGTTGGTGGTAAGCCCGGTTCCGAAGACCGAGACCAGCGAGTCCGGCGCTGAGCCGATGTCGGCATAGTTGGCGGAGGAGACCAGGGTTGGTCCGGGTGATCCACCGATCTGTGTCGTATAGGCCACCGTCCGGTTAATACCGCGATCACGGGGCAGCCTGACCGTCACGTACTCAACTTTCACCCCGGTTGGACCAACCGTCACCCGGACGTGCCCGGAGTTTGGCAGCACAAGGCTCTGTGGATAGGCGTCGAAGTTGCCATCAACCACATTACCCGGAAAGTAGGTCTCACTACCCGGATCAGGATCGGCCGCTGGCATCGGAACTGAGATATAGGTGACTCCATTGTAGTAGCCACGTGCAAAGATATGATCGTGCCCCTGGAAGTAGACTGAAACATTGTTCTCCGCGAGCAGATCGTGAAATGGCTTCTCCCAGCCCGAGCGGTTCTGGGCAAAGGTGTTATCGCCGCGACGATCCTTCCCTCCCCACTCGAAGAACGGTGCCACCTCAATCCCGCCCCGTGTCTGTCCCAGCAGGTGATGCTCGAAGACAAACTTGTACTTCGCCCGGCTGCTGCGGAGAGTCTCACGAAACCAGGCGTACTGTCGCTCACCGTGTATCGTGTCCCAGCTCGTACCGCCACGTACCCCCATCTCCCAGTATGGATCGAGGACGATGAAGAGCGCGTCACCCCACTCCCACGCGTAGTAACTCTCGCGCAGACCACCATCGATCCCGGCATACGTATTCTGATCGCCGGTGTAGAAGGCGTCCGGACGTGGGTTGGGAAAGAGGGCCAGCCTCGCATTGGTCGACCAGACGGGGAGATTTGCATTCTCGTTCGACTCTGGCCTCGTGTAGAAAAGATACTCGGAGTCATGATTCCCCATCACCAGAAAGAGCGGAGCCGAGTGGGTCAGCAGCCCGAAGTAGGGGCGGTGGGCGATCTGGCGGTCAAGGACCAGCTGGTAGGTCGTATCGGCCGGATCCCGGGTCACCGTGTCGGTGCGGAAAGTATCACCAAGATCGAGATGAAAATCGGGGTTGTCCGCCAGTGCATTGCGCAGGGCAAGGGAGTAACGCGCCGGGTCACAGTGCTGGGTAGTGAAGAGATGTGAATCGGCGATGAGGGTAAAGGTGAAGGTACTCCCGGTGGCACGCTGGGTATGAAAGGTATACTCCGGCGAGGTACCATAGGCAGACTGCCCGGTTCCCCGGAATCGCAGTCGGTAGTAGTAGCGCCGATTCGGCTCGAGCCCGCCCACCAGCTCCTCATAGGCGATCCGCGCCCTGAGCCCGGTGCGAAGCGGGGTCTGGCGGAGCAGCGAACCCGGAGTGTCGCCATACTCGATATAGATCGACTCCTGGTCAGTATTGAAGAGCACGTTGACCGTCACCGATCGGTCGGTCGGTCGACCAAGGACGATATTGCCGTCAAAAGTTGTTGCCACCTGCGCCGGGGTGAGCAGAGCGAGAATGGAGAGCAGTTTGAAGACGATAACTTGAATCGGATGGATGATCAATTCTGCCCTCCCCGGACGCAACGCAGGCGCAACCGATCGGTCTTGGCGTTGTAGGAGGCAATGCCAAAGGTGAAGTCGACCGTCCAGGCGCGTGCCGTCTGATTGACCAGCGTCGTCGAAGACCAGAAGGGAGCGGCGGTCGTCGCGGGAAACAGGGTGGTGTCGATCGAGGGTCTGGCTCGAGATTCATCGTTGATGGCCCGAATCTCACGCAGGCTTGGGAGCCGCCAGTCACCTGCCCCGGCCAGGAGAAGATCTTCGCAGTAACGGACCGCCTCATCCCAGGCGCGGTCGGTCACTTCAGCCTGCTGCCAGACCAGTCCGGAGCGATGGTCAGTAACTGTGCCGTTAGCATTGTCGGCGAGGAAGGAGCTCAGCGCGAGAGGCAGTTCCGCCTCGCGAACACACCGGACGTGAAATCTTTTCGTTCCACCGGCGCTGATCGTCTCACTCTTCGGATGTGGGCCGGCTCCGCCACCGGCGTTGGTCGCCCAGGCACGGGATGAATCGTCGGAACGGAGCGTGGAACTCCACCAGTATTCAGCGGTTGTCCGGGTGAAGACCGGATCGAGCGCCGGATTGACATTGTTGAGCTGGTTGATCGAGAAGAGCTCCGGCAGACGCGGCAGTCGCCAGTCGTCACGTCCAGCGAGCTGGAGCGAGTCACAGTAGGCCTGTGAGCTGTCCCAGCTCCTCTCTCCGCCATCTCCCTGCTGCCACTGCAGTCCGGTGATACGATCCGTGATCGTCGCGTCACCATTGTTAAGATAGGAGGGCGCGTTGATAGTATAGTCGGAGTCCTCACCAAAGCCTGTTCCAAAATGGCCGGTCTGGCCGGTGTCCGGCAGTTTGCGCATCGACCAGGTGAGCGAGGCCGCCGCCGACCTCCCAAGGGCCAGACGGACGGCGTTGGCCTGTCTCCCGTCGACGGTAACCGTCACATCGAACTCACCGCTAGCCGTGGCAAGCGCCGCCGGAATTCTGAGATTGAGCTGATCAAGCCCCACAAATCCACCCTGGGCTCCAGCGTAGACGACCTGCGCATCATGCCCGCCTATCCTTGCAGTGATCGAACCAAGTGTACTGCGATACCGGAACCCGGTTCCAAAGAGGACAAGGTAGAGTTCATCAGTGGCAACCGAGGCGTCGATTGGAACCGGAACAATCCGACTCGTCGCCTGATCATAACGACTGACCGGGTCGGCAGAGAGATAAGCGCCGTTTCGGTAACGATAGACCAGTGCCGCCGGATATCCTTTTCCCGAAGCGTCTGCGGTGAAGAGACCTGGCGCCACCCGGCTCACCTCGAGGTTACCGAATCCGGTGAAGGAGGCGGCGTTCATCCCCGGTGAACCGATCGAGACCGAGGCGGTACCCTCCGCTGTACCCGGTGGGATCTCAAAGTTGATCTGGGTCGGCGAAACATAGAAGAGCGGAGCCAGCCGGGCCAGCCCGAGGCTGTCAACAACCCGTACCGCCGCACCAGCCAGCTCGGTTGGAAGCGGCGTTGAATTGGCGCTGGCGGTGCCAGTTGTCAGTCCTGCTCCAAAAAGCGCAACAATGCTCTCCGTACCAACCGAGCCACCACTGTAACTGGCCGCTGAGAGGCCTGTCACCATCCCCCGGCGCGTGTAGCTCTCACTGCGCCTGGCCCCGGTTGGATCGATGAAATCGAAGTAGTACTTGCCGGTCGCATCGATACCGTAGTTGACCCGGTAGACCTGACTATTGAGGGTATACTCGAGCGACCAGCTATTGGCTCCGAGCACTGTAAAACCGGTGATCGTTGCACCATTGAGCGGCGAGGTGAAGGGGCGTACTGACCAGGCTTTCGGTTGCGGCACAATCTGGTCGTTGCTGACCGTGACGACCCCGCGCATTCCACCATTGATGTATGGATAGGTGAGCGTGCTGTGATAGTGATATTTGCCCGCACTGTCATAATGGCCGTTGAGCTCATCAAGCCCGGAGACCGTCGAGCCATCCGGCTCCTTCAGTCCGTAGAGCGGAAAGCCATCGAGCGCGTAACCTATCGGCAGTCCCGCTCCAACCCGTGCCTGAAGATGAACCGGTGCGGCATGGTAATGGTAGTCATCAGCCCGACCACAATGCCCGCCAAACTGGTCGAGCTCTCCGATCGAATAGGAGTCGACGCCACGATTATTGAGCGCGTTGAAGATCGGTATGCCGTTGGCCGCGAGGGCGATCGCCCCGGTAAAGAGGGCGGTCTTGGCCGAGATCGGCGTCGCGGCTACAACCGGGTTGAGAGGAATGCGCCACGAGTTCTCGCTGAAGTAGGGCTGCGCTATCGGCACCTGCTGCTGCCAGGACTTGATGCCGACCATCAACTGGTGCTCGGGCAGCCCGTCCGACTCGACATAGAGGTACTGACCATCGAAGCGGGTCCGCACCTTCGGCGCAAAAGCCTCGAAGGGAGCTGCGGCGGTCGGCCCTGTCACCTGCGCGTATTGGCGGACGGCCAACCCGCTGATGAGCGTGGCGAACAGACCGACCAGAATCATTATCCGGAGCGGCCAGGCGTGCATTTGGCCACCAGGGCACCTGCCGCCTCGCTTTTGCAGGACCCATAAAACCGGCACCATCACGGTGAAAAGCAGCAGCGACGTGAGAAGTAGTCCCCATCGCAGGTGGCGCGACTCAACCGGCGGCCCTGTACCACCAGCCAGACCGCCACCATTAGCTCCATCACGCTGCCGGAGGCTGGCAGTGATACGCCTCATCGCCTCCGCGCCGAGGTCACTGGCCTCAACCGCAAGCAATGTCCCGTCCTCACGCTCGATCACGGCCCGACCTGCCGTGACGTGGAGCAACGTGCCGTGGAACTCTTCACCCGTCCGGGAGTTGATCCATCGTGGAAGCTCTGCCGAGCGCCGAACTCCGTGCCCGCCTGGATGCGCCTCGACCGGCAGAATTTGGACCAGGATAATCTGGATAATCCAGAACACGGCTATCGC
>JBEGMZ010000513.1:0-3254 GCA_041182745.1 Acidobacteriota bacterium | reverse complement strand
CACATTACCACTGGTCGATGTCGCCTCAACGGATCCAGTCACATTACGAACCACCACATTACCACTAACCGATTTCGCATTGATCTCGCCGTCAACTTCACTCACCTCGACATTTCCACTGATACTGGTGATCGCATTGAACCTGTAATTTTTCGTCCGCGGAACCTTGACCTCCAGACGCACACTGGCGCGGCAGTTACAGTTGGAAGGATAGCTGGCACGAATCGAAAGATTACTTCCTGTCAGTTCTTCCTCGATCGTTACCAGGTCACGATCACGGCCTTCCTTGTAACCCGTGACGAGAAGGTCCTGGCCATCGTAACCAATGACCGTCACCTCACCTGAGACATTCCTGACACTGATCCGGCCTCCGGCAGCAAGATCATAGGTCTTCTGAAAGTCCTGTCCGAGGGTTCTCAACGAACAGGTGAGACACGCCAGCAGAGCGTACATCGCCATCTTTTTTGTAATGTGTTGCATTCTGATTCCATCCCTTTCCAACTTGACTTGATCGTAGTTTATCTTCAGGTGAGCAGGTGCGAGACGAGGCCGAAAGATTTCAGCAAGTACCATTTTTATGGAGAGTTCCCGCCTCGCACCAATAATCACCGTAACGTAATGAGCATAACGACCCACCACTACTTAAAAGAGTGAAAAGTAACTTACCCGACCAGCTCACGGCCGGATCGTTTTCTTGAGATAGACCGAGCCACTGAAGGTTGCGGTACTGATAATCGCCCCGCCCTTACCGACAATGCCGCGGCGTGAGCCACGGTTAGGTATGGTATCCACCGCCGGCAGCGTAGTAAGTGGAAAATCGGTTTTGATTGTGCCGCTATGAGAACGGGCACTGAACGAGAACTGGCTGTCGACGGGGAGCTCAATCACAACGTCGTTACTGAAGCTCTCGAATTCGTAGTGCCCCTCGGGATAGAGGCTGGCAGCAAAGCGAATGTTGCCGCTGACGGCCTTGGCGGAGACCTCAGGGCTGTCGATGGCGGTCAGACGAAGATCACCACTCGTCGTGACAGCTTCAATACGCCCTCTGACCTGATTCAGATCGACGGTTCCGCTAACTGAGACAGCGCGGGCGCCAAGACCAACGTCGCGGAGAGTGACATCGCCGCTGACCGAACTGGCATTGACACGACCACGAACGTCGGTAACAGTGACAGAATCACTGAGTGTACTGGCCTGCACATCGCCTCCAACATCGCGAATGTCGATTGCACCACTCATTGTCCGAGCGATCGCTCGACCACCAATCTTCTCCAGGCGGATGTTTCCGCTCTGTGCACTAACCGTGGCATCCCTTCGAACGTCGGTGACTCGAACATTGCCGCTGCGACTGACCCCGGAGAAACTCCCGCCGATTGTCTCCACGACCACTTCTCCGCTGTGGCTCTCGGTGCGAAGCTCTCCGCGAATGTCTCTCGCCGTGACGTTCCCACTCCGGGTCGAGAGTACGCCTGTATCATCGATGTCCTTCACCAGCAGATTGCCGCTGCGGGTTGAGGCATTGACCCGCACGACCGGCCCCGTGAGAAGAATATCTCCACTCCCTGCGGTGACCGGATCAAGGGTGACTGAGTGCGGTACTTTCAGTTCGTAATCGACCGCGACGTTGACGTTTCGGCCGCGCGGGTTGACCGTTTCAATCTCGATCCGGTCACGTCCGGCATTGACCTGAACCTGCACCAGCGCATAATCTTCCGCCCGACCTCGCTTTACTGCCTCAACCTGCACACGCGACTCGTCCCAGCTGGTGATGCGAATCGTGCCACTGGGATTGGAGACGGTAACGACCCCCTTCGCCGCCAGATCATAACTCTGACGAAACTCCCAGGCCGCCGCCCCTCCCTGTGCCCACCCAACAATCGGGACGAAGAGCGCCCAGACCGGACCGCTGCACACCAGTAGCCAAAAGTTTAATTTGCGCATCTCCAACATCGCCTCCTCATTCTCAACGCAGGGCAACATCCTGCATCAATTCGATCTTCCGTGCATATGCGCCAAGCAGAAACTGCCCGGCACCCACATCGTTCGGCATCTCCTGCAGCGCCCGGTGGCTTTGCCTGATCGAGTCGTCGATCAGCGACAGGCTCGATTCATACTGCCGTACTACCCCCGGATCGAGCGTATCACGCCGCCTGGCGATCGCCTGGCTCAGGAGAAGGACGGCGCGCTGGTACTCCCGCTCGGCACGGGCAATCTGCTGCCGAATGATCTCTTCTTCGGTCAATCGACGCTCTTTGAATACAGGGAGTCTCTGCGGTAACACCGGTGGCGGAGCTGCTGGTGAAGGCGACGTGGGCGGTGAGGAAGTCGACAAAGTAGCAGAATCAGGCTCAGCCAGCTTCGGAACCGATACGACGTTGGCCACTCCGGAGGGCTTCCCACCATCCGGCTTCACCACATAGCGCGTGGCGAAAACTGACACCACGATCAAAAGCACGGCATAGAGAGCCTGCCACGATACTGCACGGCTGGTCACCTCTTCCATTCGACTCCACCAGCCTCGAGGCCGACTCTCGATATAATGAGAGCCCTCAGAAGCCTGAATCCCCCCACGAATCGCCATCCACATCCCTTCCGGTGGCTCGATCGCCGTGCATTCGTAGTAGGCCAGGAAAGCGGCCTTCTCCGCCTCAATCTTTAGCCTCACCGTCTGGCAGTCGTGGCAGGTGTCGAGGTGCGCCTGCACTCTGGCTCCACGACGTCCGGTCAGCTCGCCATCAAGAAAATCCGGCAGAGCCTTTTGAACCAGTTCGCACAACATGGCCGGTCCATCCCTTTCATCTCATCTTTAAGTACCGAGTAATCCGACGGCGCATCTCCTGGCGCGCACGATGTAGATCTGTTTTGAGCTTGCCGATCGAGTAGCCCGTGATCTCGCGGATCTCCTCGTAGCTCTTTTCGTGGAAGATCTTGAGGCTGAAGACGATTCGTCTGTCCTCTTCCAGCTCGAGCAAGGCACGCTGAATCGCCACCCTCAACTCACGATCAAGCAGAACCCCCTCAGGGAGGATACTGGTAGACACTGGTTTCACCATCTCAACCTCGTCGAGGGCGACCTTCTGTTCATCCTTACGGTACTGACGCATCGTCTCGCGGATGACGTTACGCGCAATTCCGAAGAGCCAGGTCGAGAGGTGTCGTTCATCACGAAGACTCCCGAGATTGCGATAGGCCCGCACGAAGGTCTCTTGTGCCAGCTCCTCAGCAAGTGCCCGGTTCTGCACAGTGTTATGGAT
>JBEGMZ010000512.1:0-5042 GCA_041182745.1 Acidobacteriota bacterium | reverse complement strand
GGTAGAAGATGAGCCGCACGCTTGCGCTCAGGAGCGACGAGAGGGTGACGGCGACGAAGCGCACCGCCAGGCTGTCGGCAACAAAGAGCGCCGCGACGCTGTGGGTTACGTAGGCGGCAAGGACGTAGGATATGCCGCTGACCCAGGCGATATCCGCCCCTGTCAGAGCATCGTGGACTATCCCTGCAACGACTCCTGTAATCATCGCCCGGAACGGATCGCGCTGCAGTGCGATGTAGACTGTGACAAGGAGCAGCCAATCGATGTAAGCGAGCCACTCACCCGCCCATGGTGGGACGAGACCGACCAGCGTCGTCTGCACAAAACCGGCGACGAGCAGACTGACCAGTATTATTGCCCATGTCTTCCAGTTGTTCTTATTATCCAACGATTTCGTTCCATCAATTGCTGACGCTGCAATTCCGACATTTCAGCCCCGACGCCGCGGGCTCAACCACTCGCAACCGGCAAGTGATTCAGGCAAGAACCGGAGGAGCGCGCAACCGCTCTGTCCGGCGGCGCGTCTTCAGCCGCCCATCGAGCTGGCGCTATCGCGCAAGGCTGCCCGACTGAAGGGCTACTTCTTCCGCACCGGCTCGGCCTCCTGCCTCTTCTCCTCGGCCGTGATGGCATCGATGCCAGCACGAACCTGCTCTTGTGAAACCTGCAGAACAAGCACCATCTCAAGACGACCAAGGTCGGCGGCCGGCGCAACCACCATTCGCTGCTGGGTCGATCCGGCCCACTCGGCCGGATTGGCAACCCGACCCAGGAGGAGACCGGGCGGGTATATCCCATCCTGGCCGGAGGTGACTATCATCTCACCATTGTCAAGTTGAACTGGCGTCGTGATAAAGTCCATCCGGCAGTAATAGTTGTCTTCAACTCCCCTGATGACACCAAGAATCCGGCCAGCGACGGTTGTGGTGATCATCGCACCCGCGCCGTGACGCTCATCAGTGACCAGTATGACCCGCGAGGAGAAGGGGGTCACGAGCACGACTCTCCCGACGAGGCCGCCGGAATCGACTACCGGCTGATCCTTGACTATCCCGTGAATTGAGCCCTTGTCGATGATGACCGAACCAAAGAGACGGTTGGCGTCGCGTGCAATCACCCGGGCTGGGATCTTCTGGTAGCCCACGGCACCATCAGAACCAAGCACCTCCTCAAGGTGACGCAGGGACGACAGCCGCTCTCGCAGCGCAAGCATCTCGGCATCGCTGCGGGCCAGATCGGCTCGCAGACGCTGGTTCTCCTCTCGCACTCCACGAAGCTGGAGGTAGCTCCGCCACTGATTCGAGAACCAGTCGACACTCGATCCAAGACCGGACTGGAAGGGTGTACTGATCGTCATGACGATCGTCTGGATAATCCACAACTCAGGCCGTGACGGAGACCTGTTGAATGAGACAAGGAGAAGATGAACCAGCAGCAGGGTTCCAAGAAGCCAGTTCGGACTCTTTCTTATCCTGTCCCCAACCTTTTCCGAGATCGACACAGCTTGTCCTCAAAACAGGCGCCCGTCAGGACTGAAGTATACCGCCATCCCAGCGCACCCGGCGGAGCAGCTGAAAATCGGAGAGCATCTTTCCAGCACCAAGCACGACCGATGAGAGCGGATCCTCGGCGATCGAAACCGGGAGGCCGGTCTCGTGCATGATGCGAACATCAAGCTTCTTTAGAAGCGCTCCACCGCCGGTCAGAACGATTCCACGGTCGACGATGTCGGCCGAAAGCTCCGGCGGGGTTCGCTCAAGCGCCACCCGGACAGCGTTGATGATCGTGGCAACCGAGTCGGAGAGTGCCTCGCGAATGTCATCATCGGTCACCACCACGGTCTTCGGAATGCCCTCGATGATGTTCCGTCCCTTGATCTCCATCGAGATTGGCTCATCCAGTTTCCAGGCGGATCCCAGCTCCATCTTGACCTGTTCTGCCGTCCGCTCGCCGATCAGCAGATTGAACTTGCGCTTGCAGTACTGGGCGATCGACTCATCCATCTCGTTGCCGGCAACTCGGACACTCTTCGAGTAGACGATGCCGGAGAGAGATATTACCGCGATATCGGTCGTCCCGCCCCCGATATCGACGATCATATTGCCGTGGGGCTCGGTAATCGGCATGCCGGCGCCGATCGCCGCCGCCATCGCCTCCTCGACCAGATAGACCTCAGAGGCCTTGGCGCGGTAGGCGCTATCCTCAACCGCACGGCGCTCTACCTGGGTGATCTCGGAGGGAATACCGATGACGATCCGGGGGCTCACCCACTGCTTGCCATTGTGGGCCTGTTGGATGAAGTACTGGAGCATCTTCTCGGTGACTTCAAAATCGGCGATCACCCCATCCTTCATCGGTCGGATCGCGACAATATTGCCGGGAGTCCTCCCCAGCATCTCCTTCGCCTTGTTGCCAACCGCCTCAACCTTGTGGGTCACCTTGTTGATGGCAACAATCGATGGCTCGGAGACGACAATGCCACGACCGCGCGCGTAGACAAGGGTGTTGGCAGTCCCAAGGTCGATCGCCAGATCGCTCGAAAACAGACTGAAGACAGATCTTATATTCATTTAATGGCTCTTGATTAGTCGCTCATTCGAATCCCGCACCGGGCATTCCGTGCCAGCTGTTTGACCTGCCCGGTATGTTGGTCAGCCGATAACCAGCCGACAATCACCGGTTTAGATTCTGCTGGTGCCCAGCCTGGATCAAGTAATATAACCGGTAACAAGCGCTCAGGATAACCCATAATCGATCTTAATTGAAGTAGTCACACATAAAAGTGAGCGCCGGGCACGACTATCCACTGGTGGAAGACCCGGCTGCCGATACCGATCAGGCCCGTCTTCAAACCTGGAGCGCCATCTCGACCGGTTCAATCCGGGACGCCGTAACCTCCGCCGCCCGGGGTCTCGATCGTCAGGCAGGCCCCGGTTTCAGCCTCGATCGAGAACTTTCCGGGAAGCCTGATCGGGGATCGGCCGGGGAGTTGAAGCCAATTCCGACCGGGGCGACCCGGGCGGCCACCAGCGAGTCCATAGGGTGGAATGGTCCGGCGATCGGAAAGGAGTGAGATCCGGGCCGGAGCGCGGAGTTCAATCTCGCGGATCACCCCATCGCCACCGCGTCGCCTTCCCGCTCCACCCGACTGCCGTCGTATCTGATAGCGTCGGACGATGAGCGGGTAGCTGAACTCAAGCGCCTCAACCGGAGTGTTGAGCGAATTGGTCATATGGGTATGAACTGCGGAGAGTCCATCAGCATCGGGCCGGGCTCCCATCCCGCCAGCAATCGTTTCATAGTAAGCAAATTCGCGGCCGAGCCGTCCATCCCAACCTCCGATGGTCAGATTGTTCATGCTCCCCTGGGAGGCGGCTGGAATTCGTTCCGGAATGAGCCTGGAGATGGCCAGAAGCAGGACGTCGACCATTCGCTGCGAGGTCTCGACATTTCCGCCGGCGACCGGCGCGGGTGGAAGGGCGTTGACGATGGTTCCGGGTGGAGCGATCACCTCGAGCGGACTGAGCAGACCTGCCCCAGCCGGCACATCGGAGGCAAGCAGGCAGCGAAAGACATAGAGGACCGCCGATACCGTGATCGCTTCAACCGCGTTGAGCGGCCCGGCGACCTGGGGTGAACTGCCGGTAAAGTCGATGCGAGCCCGCTCTCCGTTGACGGTGATCCGTACCCGGATCGGGATCGGTCCGGAACCGGCGCCATCGTCATCAAGGTAGTCGACCGCTTCACAGACTCCATCCGGGATCGCCGCCAACGCCTGGCGCATCATTCGTTCAGCGTAGTTGAAGAGGTGACCGGCATAGCGGTTGGTCTCGGCGCGGCCATATCGGCCGACAATCTCGAGCAGACGATCCGCACCGACGCGAATCGCGCCAAGTTGTGCCGCAAAATCCCCTTCCCTCTCCTCACGTCCGCGAACGTTGGCGAGCAGCAGACGCCAGAGGTCTGCCTCCAATCGGCCATCCCGTACCAGCCTGACGGGTGGTATTCGCACCCCCTCCTGGTAGATCTCAGTCGCCGCCCCCATCGAACCCGGAGTCGATCCGCCAATGTCAGCGTGATGGGCCCGATTGGCGACGTAGAAGAGCGGCCGGCGGCCCGTTTCAGCAAAGACCGGAGCAACCATCGTCACGTCGGGGAGATGAGTGCCACCCGCATACGGGTCGTTGAGGATGACGACATCTCCTGGCCCGATCGGGCCGCTCTCGATCGCTGCCCGAACCGACATTGGCATCGATCCGAGGTGAACCGGCATGTGGTCTCCCTGCGCGATCAGGCGGCCCTGCGAATCGAAGACGGCACAGGAGTAGTCACGCCGCTCCTTGATGTTGGGAGAGAAGGCGGTACGGCGCAGGCTGAGCCCCATCTCCTCGGCAACCGAGGTGAAGAGCGAACGGAAAATTTCAAGTCTGATCGAGTCCATGATCTATAAGATCTCTAAGATCTCTAATATCTCTCATATGATCGCTCATCCCGAGTCGCACTTCAGTCCTTGAGCTCTGCCAGTGCACGGACAGCCGCCTCCCTGACCTGCGGGTTGGCCTCGGCGGCGGCAATCTCTGTCAAGACCGGACGCGCCTCGACCATTCGCCATTGAAGCAGCCACTCGATCGCCCGAACGCGCTGCAGCGGAATACCCGGCTTTCTGGCTATCGCCACCAGCTCGTGATATCCGTTGCGAGTGCTCTTCAGCTCATCGACCGCGCTTCTTGCAATCGATCTCAGGGCCGGATCCTGATGGTCGACAAAGACCGTCAGGAAGCTGATGGCCTTGCGCGAGAAACGGACATCCCGAAGCTGATTGACCATCAGAATTGCCGCGCAGCGGGCTCGCATATCCCCCGCCTCAACCACCGGTCTGGTTCCGGGGTTGGCAATCAGGTTGAGAACCGCATTGCTGGCTGGATAGTGCTGGAAGGAGGCCAGCGTCCGTGCGAGCGCCATCCGCACCCGCCAGTCACGATCCGTGGCGAGCGGAATGAGCTGCTCAATCAGACCGGCGAGCCGCTCATCGGTCTTCAACG
>JBEGMZ010000511.1:0-3426 GCA_041182745.1 Acidobacteriota bacterium | reverse complement strand
GCGCTGACCCGGTGGTTGATCACACAACACCAGCAACAGCTGCGTGAGTCGTTAGCGCGCGGGCTTGAGGTCTACCGTAGCTCCTTTGGACCGACCTTTCGCCAATCGCTACTCGCGAGCTATCCGGCGGCAGCGGAGCTGACCGCAAAGGAGATGGAGTCGCTTCCCGCGGGCTTCAATCGCCTTGCCAGCGGGGGTGCACGGACGCGGGGAGTCATCATCTCGCGGCAGAGCGCAGGAGACGTGGTGAGAGTCTATCAGACATCTCCGGTCGGCCAGGCAGCTCCGGTCAAGGGCAGGTCTGGCAGCGACGTCACGCTGCTGGTCGACCCGCTTCCGGCGGCGCTCAAGCTCGATCCGGAGACCGTCGAGCTCCACGACAGCCTCGTGAAATCAGGTCAGACGGTGGTGATCGTCAAGGTCTTTCCAGGCGAGCGGCAGATACCAGCCGACTACAAGTTCTTCACCACGTACAATCGAACCGACGCTGCGCTGCGGGTTCAGGATATTCTCACCGCGCTGGCCTGGTCGAAGGGACAATTTCCGGGGTCAGCAATCAACATTGTTGCCAGCGGTGAAGCCGGCCTCTGGGCCCTTCTCGCCCGCGGTCTTGCTCCGGCAATCGACCGGATGATTGTTGACGCCGCGCGCTTCGACAACCTGCAGGACAGTAATTTCGTGGCACGGTTGCCGATCCCAGGGTTGCGGCGGGCTGGCGACTTCACGACGGCCATCAGCCTCGCGGCGTCAACCCCGCTGCTGATCCACAATACCGGAGACAGCTTCCGCGCCGACGCGCTGGGCGAGATCTACAAGGCGTCAGCCAGTCCGGCCAATTTGTCAATCGAGAAGGACCGGGCCTCCATCCAGACACGGTTGGCCTGGTTGAAGCGATAAAGGGGACAGGATTTTAATATGCCAGACAATAGTCAACAGAATCAGACTCCACAATCACAGACTCTCGTGGAGCAACTCGATCAGCTGCAGTTTGAGGCGATGGAAGAGAAGGATGGGAGAGCGACCGTCATCCGCTTCCGGGTTGGGAACGATGAAGCCCGGGCAGGAGACATTCTGCTGGTTCTAGCTGGGTCGGAGATCCACTTTCACGGCTTTATCGGTAAGATCGAGGATGGGTGGGGAATCGCGATGGATCGTGCCGGGTCGACGCTTCGCGCGGCGACCCAGGCCGGGTAGCCACCTGCAGCCTGGCACCTGGATCCGTTCGTTAAACCTGAGCGGGAAGACTGAAGGTAACCTCGAGTGACGCCCTGACTCCGGGTCGGTGGCGTCACCGGGTTGTCAACCTGACTGCCTGATCATTTAAGGTCAGCTGAAGACCTTCTCGATCACCGTCCCACCAAAGTCAGTCAGCCGTTCGTTTCGTCCGTTGTGAAGATAGGTGAGTTTCATCTGGTCGATGCCAAGCAGATGGAGCATGGTGGCGTGGATATCACGTGGGTGGTAGCGTTCACCGACAGTCCGGAAGCCAAGCTCGTCGGTCTGACCAATCACCTGGCCGCCCTTGACCCCACCACCTGCCATCCACATTGTGAACGCGCTCGGATTGTGATCACGCCCCTTGCCATTCTCCGACACCGGAGTACGACCGAACTCTGAACCCCAGATGACCAGCGTTGAGTCGAGCAGACCCCGGCTCTTAAGATCCTTGAGGAGTCCGGCAATCGGTTTGTCCGTCCAGCGGCACATCTGGTCATGGTTCGACTTGATGTTATCGTGGGCGTCCCATTGGACACTGACCGGGCCTCCACCCGAGAAGAGAAGAACAAACCGGACACCACGCTCAACAAGGCGCCGGGCGAGAAGACAGCGGGTGCCGAACTCGCGGGTCTCCTTCTCATCAACGCCATAAAGTGCGCGGGTAGCAGCCGTCTCACGACTCAAGTCGACCGCCTCCGGCGCGTGCTGCTGCATGCGCCAGGCAAGTTCATAGGAGGCGATCCGAGCCGCCATCTCGTTCTCCTCCTCGCGAAATCGAAGCTGATTGACCCGACGGAGATAGTCGAGGAGGTGTCGCTGCTGACCCCGACCGATCTCCTTTGGCGGGGCCAGGTGGAGGATCGGAGTCGCCCCATTGCGCAGAACCGTTCCCTGGTGCACTGTCGGGAGGTAGCCTGCCCCCCACATCGGGGCTCCCCCTTCGGGCAGGCCCTCGGGTTGGGTCATCACGCAATAGGCGGGGAGATTCTCACTCTCGCTTCCGAGACCATAGGTCACCCAGCTTCCAAGACTTGGATGGGAGGCAAGAACACGCCCGGACATCATCTGGTACATAGCCGGGGCGTGGACGAAGCTGTCGGTGTAACAGGAACGGATGACGGCAAGGTCGTCGGCGCAGGTCGCGACGTGGGGAAAGAGTTCCGAGACGTCGAGTCCCGACTGGCCATACTTGCTGAACTTCCAGGCACTCCCCATGAGCGGAGTTCCCTGCTTGACAAACTGGCTCTGTACCGCCCCAAAGCTGGGTGGGAGCATCTGCCCGTGCATCTGATCAAGTACCGGCTTCGGGTCGAAGGTCTCCATCTGGCTTGGACCGCCAACCATAAACAGGAAGATGACCGCCTTCGCCTTTGGAGTAAAGTGGGGTGCACGCGGGGCAAGAGGGTTGGTGGAGGGCGAGCTGAGCCGACCGTCCTCCTCACCCGAGCCGGAAGCAGGCTGGCTGGCGGACGCTTCGCGGGCCAGCAGTGAGGAGAGGGCGAGCGCTCCGAACCCGTTGGCGGCACGGTGCAGAAAATCGCGGCGGTCGCTCGTTTGCGCCCAGTGTGGCAGCCCGGTCTTGGAATGATGATCCATAGTGTTCACCTCAGGTAGAGAAACTCATTCAGGTTCATGGTGGCCAGACAGAGATCGACCCAGGCAGCGGCTTCAGCTGCTGGGACGGTTGGGCTCAGACCGGCGACGGTCGCAACGGTCTCACCGCGGCGGAGGCGCTCGGCAATGATGCGAGTCTGGCTGGCGAGGAACTCGCGCGCCAGACGCCGCTCCGCCGCAAGCGGTGGACGACCGAGCGCGAGGGTGTGGAGGCGCTCGATTGCACGCTCTCTGTCCCCACCAGCCTCGCGAAGAAGTCGTCCGGCGAAGAGGCGGCTCTGCGTAAGCATAAAATCACTGTTGAGCAGTGTCAGTGATTGGAGCGCGTGAACACTGGAACTGCGGGCGCCACAGGAACTCATCATATCCGGTGAGTCGAAGGCGACCAGCATTGGCAGCCGGACATTCCGCTTGCGAATCAGGTAGAGGCTGCGACGCCAGTGCTGGCGCTGGTCAGGGTGAACCGGCCAGAGATTGTCCGGTTCCGCTTCGGTGAAGATTGTGTCGTAGACCTCCGGCTCCAGCGGCACTCTGATCGAAGGTCCGCCAATCTGTTCGGTCAGATTCCCCGCCACGGCGAGGGTCGTGTCACGC
>JBEGMZ010000510.1:0-5866 GCA_041182745.1 Acidobacteriota bacterium | reverse complement strand
AGATTGCCGCCGCCTGGCCCTCAACTCCACGCAGAGAGTCAGGCTGGTCAAACTGGCCAATCCGTGGGAGCAGGGTCGAAATGCGTTCGATCGCTGCACCGAGTTCATTCTGAGGATGGTTTCGCTGATGTCGAGAGAGGACTGCCAGCGAGTTGCGGATCTTACCCGCAATAAATGACCGAATGATATTTGTACTGAACCCGGTGTCACCAAGCCTCTGATACTGGCGGACACGGAGAATGGCGTTTCTGGTTGCCAATGGAGCCAGACGTCCCTTCAGCTTTCCGTGCAGACTGAGAAATGTTGTCTCGATGCCCCGATCGAGCAGGAATCCGATCACAGGAGTTGTCAGTTGGATATTTCCAAAGATGACGACCCGTTCCAGTTTGAATTCGTGCAGTTCAGCCAGCCGGACATCGTCCCGTTCAACAATGATCCGATTGTGTTCACGACGAAGGGTCGACCCCTGTTCCGACAGGTATAGAGTGGCCATCAAACACTGCTCCGGCCCGGGCGAATACCGGGTAAGTCAATCTCTTGTGCTGGGGAGGGGGCATCCCCAGCAGGAGAGCAGATGATAGCAGGAGATTGAAGGAGGAGAGATCTGGCAATGTTGCCAGATCTCTCTGGGAGGAGATGAGACTGGAGGAGTGAGGTCAGGGTTTCGAGCCAACACTTCGCGGATTGCGCAAATAGTAGAACCGGCCGTCCTCGGCCCCGCCGAGAAAATCGGGCACTCCATCGCCATTGAAGTCGACCACCGCCGGGCTGACATCGTGCCCTTCGATGTTCCGCGTTGCGAGTGTCCCGGCATTCTTCATCACCAGCGACCCTTCACGCACTCCAACCTGGCGGAGGAGGTCGGCATTGCTCGAGTTGAGCAGCAGGTCGAGCCGGCCGTCGCCATCCCAGTCGGTCAGGCAGATCTTGCGCCGGCCGCTGCCGCCGGCGGTACGCGCATTGAGCCTGATTGCGGCGCCACTCTCATCGACAAAGATGCGGCGGGGATGGCGCAGGGTGAGCTTCCCGCCAGCGCGTGCCCGCTCGAAGAAGGCGAGCCAGCCTTCCTGATCGAGCATGACCAGATCGACCAGTCCGTCGCCGTTGAGATCACTGAGTCCCGGAGTTGTCCGCCACTGCGTCAGCAGCGCGCGTCCTGTTGGACGCAGCCATCCCCAGGCGAGGCTTGGTTGTGAGCCCTCCCATTCGACCTCGATCGGTTGCGGCGGTGCGAGCCGCGGCATACGTCGGGTTCCGATATTGCGCAGCCATTCGACCCGGCCAAAGATCGAGTTGTAGACGATATCGAGCCGGCCATCGCCATCCCAATCGGCAATATTGAGCGTCGTGTAGCCCCATTTCGCCTCGGCCGGTCCCTGGATGCTGCCGTTCGGTCCGGCCATGATCCGGAAGGGGCGACCGTTGACCTCGAGCCGGCGCGGCGCAGCCCAGCGGGGTGCCTCGACCCGCGGTCCGCTCAAGTTCTCGAAGAATTCGATATAGCCGGCCGTGTTTCCGCTGACGATATCCTGATCACCATCACCATCCCAGTCGACTCCGACCGGAGTGGCGAGCGCCCCGCTCTTGAGCGTCTCCGCCTGCTGCTTAAAATAGAATGGACGGGCGAAGACTGGTGTCCGGTCTGACCCGAGCCGGCCGGTATTCTCGACCAGTGCGACCCGGCCATCCTCATCCCCGACGATCAGATCGAAGTCGCCATCACGATCCCAGTCGAAGGCGACCGGGACGATCATCTCCAGATCCATCGTCAGTGGTCGTCCACGGAGGTCTTTCAATCTCCGCCCACCGGCGTAGAGCGGCTTTGTTCGCGTCCCGGTATTCTCGAAGTAGGTGAAGCCGTCGAGAAATTCACCCGTCAGCAGGTCGAGGTCACCATCCCGGTCGAAGTCCTCGAAGTTTGGCGATGGGCAACCGAAGGTATCGATCGGCTGGCCGGCTGCGGCAAGCTTCACTGGTGGCTCGTAGCGCGGGGTCTCACTCGATCCGGCATTGCGGTGGAGAATGACGAAGCCGTGGAGCGGGCCATTTGTCCATTCACCCTTCGCGTTCCAGGCATCGTCCCAACCATAGAAGCTCCAGTCCTCGATGCCGGTAATCAGATCGAGTGCCCCATCGCCATCATAATCAACATAACGCCACTGATTGTGGCGTACCTTTGGCCCCTTCGGCTGCCGGCCCTCTGGTTGGTAGAGGTTGGCCGCCACCGGCAGCTTGACCGGTTCCGCCAGACCGACGCGGGTGAAGTTCCGGTACTCTTCGCCGGGCGCAAGAACACGCATCTGCCCATTGACATAGCTCGGCATGACATAATGGCGCGTCGCGCTCAGACGCCGTGCTGGCTTGAAGACCGGCCGCGGGTTCTGCGCCGTGTCGCCCGAGGCGTTCTCAAAGAACCAGACTCCGTTCGAAGGCTTGTCCGGGCAGGAGACGATCAGATCGTAGTCGCCATCACCGTCGGCATCTCCGGGCACCGGCCACGCCCAGAGCCCGACTCCGAGATCGACCACCAGCCCGGGATTGTTATAACGCAACTGCTGCAACTCGCCGCCACCGCCCTGCGACAAACCTGCTGCGACCGCTGACCCGACAGGGATCTTTCCCACGGCCCAGCTAAGCGTCAATCCCACTACCAGCGCTATCGCCAGCCATTCAAACAGCCCGATATCACGATAGACTCTGTTCATCCTCTCCTCGCTTCTCTCTTCAACATTGCTCGCCAGGAAGTTCAATTTGCGCCCCAGTCTCTGACCTGTGCTCAATTCTGTCATTGCCTGATCTCTGAATTTACTTCCGGATACCTCGCCCCTGACTCCTTCAAAAAGCGATCGAGCTTTTGACGCAGAACCTTTAGTCGTCCGCTCTTCATCCGCGCCAGATCCTTCTCTTCTCCTGGATCATTTGAAAGATTGAACAGCTCGTCTCTTCCGTTCTCATAGTTTCTTACCAGTTTGTATCGGCCACTTCTGATGGCCGATGCTGGTGTAAAAAGCGTGTTGGGTGGCGGGTCGATCCCTACTGTTCGCCGGACACCAACCTTTGGCGGCTCTGGATTGTAGTATGGAAAGTGCCAGTAGATCTCTCTTCTTTCCAGATAGACTGTCGACTGACCAAAGAGTGCTGGAAGAAGGTTGAGGCCGTCAAGCTCGATCCCGCCTGGCGTGTCGATTCCTGCCGCAGCCAGCATGCTTGGAAACAGATCGGTCGCGATTGTCGGCGCGCTAATGACCTTTCCAGCGCGAATCTTCCCCGGCCAGCGGACGATCAGGGGAACCCGCAGTCCGGCTTCGTAGAGGCTCCATTTGCTGCCACGCAATGGCGCACGACTCAGCAGCCCCGGAGCGCCACCGTTGTCCGAGGTGAAGACAAACAGCGTTTTCTCACGCAGACCCAGCCGGTCAATGGCCTCCATCAATTGGCCAACGTGATGGTCAAGCGTCTCAACCATAGCGATGTGCGCTGCGGCCTCATCGCTTCCAACTCCCGTTCGCCTCCGCGCTCGCTCAAACAGCCAGCGGGCGGGTGCCTTCAATGGATCGTGGACGAAGAAGTGGGCGACCTCAAGACAGAATGGCCGCTTTTGGTTTCGCTCGAGGAACCCGATGGCCTTCTCCGTCATTGAATCGGTGGGGAACATTCCCGATTCGATACTGTCAGGACCGCTCAATGGCGCAGTCGCCAGCGTACCGTAGGAGTGTCCACCAAAGTCCTCCTCGGCCTCGTCGAACCCTTGCTGCCGTGGGCCGTGGGTGCTACTCCAACCGAGGTAGCGACCATTGTGCTCGGCAACGTGCCATTTTCCGTAAAACCCTGTTCGATACCCTCCTCGACCCAGCATCTCCGCAAAGGTTACCTCTTCCAATCGCAGATGGCGTGTGAAGGATGGAGGGCGGAGCGGCAAGCCATCCGCTCTCACAATTGCTCCAGGGTTCTTGGTCACAAACTCCAACCCAAGTCGGGCTGGAGATCTGCCTGTCAGGATCGCTGCACGTGATGCCGAGCAGATCGGCGCCGCCGCGTATGCCTGCGAAAAGCTCGCCCCTTCTGCCGCTAAACGGTCAAGGTGTGGAGTCACGATCTGTCTTGCACCATAGCTTCCCAGATCGTTCCAGGCCAGATCATCCGCCAGAACAAGGATGACGTTGGGTCTTTCGACCAGCTTACCACTAACCAGAGGTGACCCGACTGAGAACCCACAGATCAGGATTAATAATCCGACCGTTGCTTTCATCCTTTGTCCTGTCCTGCAAAAAAGGCCGGGATGGCAACCTGACCATCCCGGCCTCACGTTTGAATACTTCAAAACCAGAATTTGCCGCCAAACTGGATTGTACGCGGGAGGCGTGCACTCGTGATCCGGCCAAAATTTGGAGTTCCAAATGCTCCACTCGGAGCATTGAAGTTGACCCGATTGAGGGTGTTAAAGATGTCCGCCCGAAGTTCGAACTTCATGCCTTCACGGAATGGCAGCTTGAAGAACCTGATGATCGATATGTCCACCGATGCCAATCCAGGCCCCTGAATATCAGGAAACTTTGGACTGGTACCGTAGGTCAATGGCGCTGGAGCGGCAAATGCCGAGGTATTGAACCATCGGGTGAGAGACCGTTCATTCTTCGCCAGAATCGGATCTCCGATCTGGTTTGGTCTGAACGATCTGCTGAAGGTCTGGGCAGTGTTAGACGGCTGACTTATCAGTACCTGATCACCACTCTGCAGTGTCATAATGCCTGACAATTGCCAGCCACCCAACACGTAGGAGACAGCTTTGTTTTCAACCATCTTTCCAAAGGGCAGATCGTAGACCATCGCCCCGGTGAATCGATGCGGGAAGTGGGATTGGCTCAGCCCCCTCTCCGCCCGCAGATTGTAAGGATCCTGCGGGAACATCGAAGAGAAGTTGTCTTCGTTGTAGTCGATGAATTTGGAGAAGGTGTAACTCACCGAGGTATAAAGGCCTTTTTTATAACGGCGTTCAACCCCGAGCTGTAACGCATTGTAGCTCGAGTTCTGAAACTCGCAGTGGCACAGAATGAATCCGTAATCAGGGTACGGACGCATCATCTGAGTACCGCGACCAGCCTTCTGAACATCTTCAATCCTGATGACATTCATGTCCTGATTCATCATCATGTGTCGGCCAACTGAGCCGATATACGATGCCTGTATCAAAAATCCGAAAGCTTCCTGCTGAAGATCAAGGTTCCATTGTTGGAAACTGCCGAGCTTGGCTCGTTCAATCTTGGTATCGATTGCAAAGCCCTTTCCATCTTTACTTGGAATAATCGGTGGTGTACTTGAAAGCACGACGGCCGGGTTGATGCCATCACTTTGGAGTCCAAGGCGCTGATCAGCCGGAAACCTCGCAAAGGCTGAAGTCGCACGCCCCGTCAATGGAATGTAGTAGATGCCATAGTATGAGCGCACGACCGTTTTTTGCAGACCAAATGGCTGCCAGGCAAATCCGATTCTTGGTCCAAAGTTTACCTTGTCGGTGTACTGAATGAAATTTCGTCCGAGTTCAGTCATCGTGACAGGGCGGCCCAGTTTGAGATCAAAGTTTGAACCCTGATTGCGAATCTCCCGCGGATTTTGTTCGACGTCGTAACGAAGGCCGATATTCAATGTCAGGTTAGGCCGGATCTTGAAGTCGTCCTGAACGAAGCTGCCAAAATATTGTGAGCGATAGTAGAAGCGCCCCCGGAGCGTGCTGTTGTTAAATGTCGACGCCTGTCCGAGCAGAAGGCTTGCCACCGGATGTCCGGAGGTCCCGGCGTTAAGTGGGTCGGCGGTCTGATTGCCGGCGAATGTATACTCACCAGTAAACTGCAGTTGCAGGTCGTTGATT
>JBEGMZ010000509.1:0-2945 GCA_041182745.1 Acidobacteriota bacterium | reverse complement strand
TTCTTCAACTCAACCAGCCGCGGCGTCGAGATATCGAAGGCCGTCTCTGAGGTTCTGATGAGGGTGACGATCGTCCGCTCTTTGAATCCGGCCCGGGAGAGGTCGATCACCGCCTCGTTGGTCAGAACTTCCCGTGGCCGTGACGGGGCGCGGTCCTGGGCGCCAGCCACGGCGACCGGCAGGACGAGTAGGGCGGACAATAAGCTGAGCCTGAGCAGATCAATCATACGATTTCCTCCAACAATCGCGCGGCTACTCCGCCTTCATTCTGCGATAAGCGGTATTGATTCGCCAGACATACCGACGCGTCTCCGGATAGGGTGGAATGCGCCAGCCATGCCGACGAACCGCGGCCTCGCCGGCATTGTAGGCCGCCAGCGCAAGGTTGACATCACCACCAAAGGTCTCGATGAGCCAGCGCAGATAGCGCGTTCCCGCTTCAACATTCTCACGCGGATTATCGATATTGCGAATACCGAGACGGCGGGCGGTGGCGGGCATCAACTGCATCAATCCTCGCGCCCCAACGCGGGAGACCGCCCGGTAGTTGAAACCCGACTCCTCGCGCATGACCAGGTAGATAAGGAGCGGATCGAGCTGGTGCACTGCGCCGACCTCGACAATCAGGCGGTCGAGCCCCCGGTGTCCGGTCGTAAATTGAAGCGTGGAAGTGGCCGTTCCCTTCTCCGGTTCGCTGCCGGCCACTGCCCGAATCGCGGCCACCTCGCTCCGGTCGAGAAAGCCCTGCATATTTCCCATCCGGTAGATGTACCGGCCGGACTCCTCGCGGAGATCATCGACCTCAAAACCCGACCCATCCTGAAGAATGACGGTCAGGGGGCCGCCACCAGCCGGCCGACCACTCTCCGGCACCGGATCAGTCTGTGCCTGGATCTTGGCCGGGCATCCGATCCCCATCCAGACTATCAATGCCGCGCCGGCGAGGAACCCCTTCAAAATCATGCTTCTCCTCAGTAAATTGGCCGGAGCTACTCGTGGGCCATGCCGAAGTAGTTGTTCCAGGAGAGATCGAGCAGCTCTTCGTTCAAAATTGGCGGCAGACCTTTGAACTGGCAGATATCGAGAAACCGGTTGATCAGATCGCGCGGCTCGCAGGCCTTCCGAATCCGGCGCTCGGCGGTATACTTCTGCAAGAGGTGGTCGAGCAGATCTGGCTCATAGACTACTCCGGCCGTATCCGCATATCGCTCGAAGATGAGGCGATAGGTGTTCTCATTGGGGGGCTCGATCCGCACCCGGTATCCCATCCGCCGCAGAAAAGCCTCGTCAACCAAACGGCTCGGTTCAAGATTGGTTGAGAAGACGACCAGCTGCTCGAAGGGAACACTGATCTTCTTGCCAGTGTGGAGGGTCAAAAAGTCGACCTTCCGCTCGAGTGGAACGATCCAGCGGTTGAGCAGCTCTTCAGGCTCGACCCGCTGTCTCCCAAAGTCGTCAATAACCAGCGTTCCGCAGTTGGCCTTGATCTGGAATGGAGCTTCGTAGTAGCGGGAGGCCCGATTGTAGATGAGATCGGTGCTCTCGAGGGTCATCTCTCCACCGACAATGATCAATGGGCGGGCAATCCGCACCCAGCGCTTGTCGTATCCCGCAAAGATATCCTCATCATAGGTTCGGTCGTGATTGTGGGCATCGAAGATACTGATGACGTGCTCATCGATCGCAATGGAGTGGGGAACCCAGATCGGCGCCTGGAGGGCATAATTGACCCGCTCGGCGATCGAGGTCTTTCCGGTACCGGGAATGCCGGAGATAAAGAGGCTGCGGCGTGAATTGATCGCGAAACCCAGTGTCTGGAGCAGACTCTCCGGGAGAACCAGGTCGGAAAAGGCGTTGGCGACCTGATCGAGACCGACCTTCTCCTCGGGTTGGGCCTGCGAACGCATGAGCGCACTGTAGGCGTTGAGCGAGACAGGAGCCGGTCCGATATATCCGGAGATCTCCATGAGCCGCCGGAGCTGCTCCCAGCCACGATCGAGCAGGGCGTAGCGGTTGGCGCTGAATCCAACCGCCCCCCGCGCCTCGAGATACTTCTCGCGATAGAGGTACTGCAGCAGCTCCTCGACCAGCGGCAGCGGAAGGCAGAGCCTCTCCGCAACCTGACCGGTCGTCACACTGCTTTCGGATGCCGCGGTCTTGAGCGCCAGATCGGCCAGGAACTGGAAGGATAGTCCGGTCTCCTCGATCGACTCCGGCACCGGCGGCGCGAATCCGCTGATCGATGAGTGACTGGGGCTTTCGTCGTACATTCCATTCTCCAGATCCCGGATCAGCTGCTATTCCTGCGCGGCCGACGGATCCTTCTGCTGATTGATGGCGACCACCTTCCGGTACTGCTCGCCAACCTGGGAGGCCTCACGCAGCCGCCCGGTCCGCTCATACAACTGGGCCAGGTTGCCCAGCGCGGTCAGTGAGTTTGGCTGGGCATTGAGGGCCAGCTGATACTGCCGGATCGCCTCTTCATACTCGCCCCGCTGGTTGAAGAGATAACCGAGATTGAGATGCGCCCCGGTCTGGCCAACGGCGATGATGAAATGCTCGCGCGCCTTCGACATGTTGCCCTTGCGGCCGTAGGCCATCCCAATGTTATTGTGGAGGCGCAGATCCTGCGGCGTCTCCTTGAGCCCCTTCTTGAACCACTTGATCGCCTGCCCGTCATCACCAGCCAGGAAATAGGAGTAGCCAAGATTGTTCATGTAACGGGCGTTGTCCCGATCGACGCGGAGAGCCTTCTCATATTCCTGCTGGGCTGACTGGTACTGCCGCTTCTGGTCGTAGCAGACCCCGAGCAGATTGTAGGCCTCGGCAAAGGCGGGCGTGAGGGCCGTCGCGGCCGTCAGCTTCTCGATCGCCGCATCGACTCTTCCCTTCTCATACTGATTGACGGCGTCATCAAAGAGGTTCTGCGCGGCCCGGTGGGCAAC
>JBEGMZ010000508.1:0-3460 GCA_041182745.1 Acidobacteriota bacterium | reverse complement strand
CAGATAGAGGGTCAACAGAAAGGTGAAGCTGCCAATCGATGGAAAACACCAGCGAATGACCGGACCTGTTCCGGATGTCTCGACTCTCTTTCGTTGACTCAAGGCAGCAGTGGCTCCCCTCTTCAGATTCCGACTTCCAGCTGGTCGCCAACCTTCAGGCAACGACTGGAGATCGTCCCCGGCTCAAGTTCGAGGACGCTGTGCGCGGCAAAATGTGGTCTTGTCAAACGGAACGGGCGGAGGTTCTCAACCAGCCTGACAATCCGCAGTTCTCGGTCGAGAAAGATCGCGTCGATCGGATAGAACATCCAGAAGGTATGAATGCCCTGGCAAGGTCGCAGCCAGAGGCCGGAACCCGGCGCGAGGCGACGGGTAAACATCAATCCCCGCAGCCGGGTCAGAAAAGTATTCGCCAACCGCACATTGGCCGCCACAATCTCACCCGACGGCTGAAGAATGATGCTTCTCTCTCTCCGCCGCGGATGAGCCTGGCGCCGACTCCGGGGTGGCGCCTCAGACATCCCAGTCATCGTCGCGCTCACGCATCCGTCGGCGCACGACAATGACGCTGAGGATCGCGGCGATTACGAGCAGAAAAGCGATAATGATGTAGTTGATCGTCAGATCTGGCCTCTCACCCGGTGATTGCAGAAGCAGGGCGAGCAGAAAGTGCACGAACAGGACCATTGACTGGCCTCCTTAACAGATAGTGATGTTGTTACTCACCCGTCACTCCGAGAAGCTCGGGGAGCTTGATCAGCGCCGGCCCCATCAATACTATCAGGAGCGCCGGAAAGATAAATAAGAGCAGTGGAAAAATCAACTTGATTGCCGCCTTCGCGACCATCTCCTCTGCCCGCTGGCGCCGCTTGGTGCGCATCGAGTCGGAGAAGACACGGAGTGAATCGGCGATCGATGTCCCGAAACGATCGGTCTGGACAAGCATGGCGACGAGCGACTTAAGATCGCCCACCCCGGTCCGCTCCCCGAGATTGCGCAACGCCTCATCCCGCGGCCGGCCGGCCATGATCTCGCGGTTAGTGGTCGAAAGCTCCTGCGCCAGCGCCGGCTCGACCAACTCCATCTCCCGCCCAACCCGCTGCAGCGCGGCGTTCAATCCGAGGCCCGCCTCGACGCAGACCACCATGAGGTCGAGGGCGTCCGGGAGCGACCGGGTGATCCGCTGCTGCCGCTTGGTGATCCAACGCGAGAGCATGAAGGAGGGCAGGAAGAGTCCAAAACCGAAGGAGACCAGAATCAGGCCCAGCGTCGACCCATCAAAACCTCGCCCCAGAATGACCGTCAGCAGGAACGTGACCACCATGGGGGTGAGCAGGAAAGAGCCGAGGGCGATCGCGCGGTAGATCGTCACCGCGTTCTCACTCAGATGACCGGCCTGGATCAATCGCCGGCGGAGGCGACGGACATTCTGTGGCGAAGGCGGCAGCAACTCGACAATCGGCTTGGCGATGCCCACGAAGACATCGGTCATCACCTGCTGCTGCTGTGGATCCTCGGTGAAGCTGCCAGGGTTGATCTCCTTCAGCCGGTCCTGCAATGGATTGGCCGGTCGGATCAGAAACCAGTAGGCCGCGAGAATCGCGCTGCCAACCGTCAGGCCAATCGATGCATAAAAGAATAGTGCTGTCAGATCCATCTTGACTCCTCGACCTCGTTCTTGCTCGCCAACGCTCCCGACTGTACCCAACTTTACCCAGCTTTACCCGAATTTAATGGTATGCCGCTCATACTTCAACATCAACAATCTTTCGAATGATCATCCATCCCACAATCTGCATGCCGATTCCCGTCCCGAGAATATAGATCCCGTTCGGATGATCGTAGAGCGGCTTCATGTAGCCGGCATTGACCAGATTGATCCAGAAGAAGAGGAAGAATGGCAGGGCGCTGACGATCATGCCGGAGAGGCGGGCCTGAGCCGACTTGACGCGGATCTCGCCCTGGATCCGGAATCGCTCGCGAATGGTATGGCTGATGTTGCGCAGCACCTCGGAGAGGTTTCCGCCGATCTCCCGCTGGATGAGCACCGCGGTCACGCAGAGCTTGAGGTCGAGGATCGGCACCCGCTCAACGAGATTCTCGAGAGCGACCTTGATATTCAGACCCATGTTCTGCTCCTCATAGGTCTTCCCAAACTCGCGGGCAATCGGTTCCGGCATCTCGGTGGCGACCATCTGCAGGGCGGAGCTGAAGCTGTGGCCTGCCTGGAGCGACCGGACCATCATCTCGAGCGCGTCGGGCAGCTGCTCGATGATGCCGTTGAAACGTTTCCGCCGTTTCTGGAGGACCACCATAAAGGGCACAATCATGACCGTCAGGGTGACGATCAGCATGGCGATCATCGAACCAGAGAAGAAGAAGGTCGTCAGCCCCACCAGGAATCCGGCCACCAGACTGGCGATGACGAAACGATAGACCGTGATCTTCAGATCGGCCTGGCGCAGAATATTCTGGAGTCGGTTGAAGATCTCGAACCGGATCAACATCCGGTGGATGAGCGGGATCGTGCTCAGCAGCTCTTCGCGAATGATCGCGATCTCGCGGCGGCTCGCCCCACCACGCTCCTGGACCAGCTTCTTCAGCTGATCGTTGACCTTATTCCGGTAAGCGTCGGTATCGCGGCTGACAAAGAAATAGATGGCCACCGTCAAAAAGAAGAAGGTCGCCGCGACAAAGATTATCTCAAGGTAGAGCAGTGTCATATTGCTAATCGATTAACCAAGCCATTCTCAGGCGACCAGTCCCCTCCAGGGTGGCCAGCTGACTGGGACTAGAACGCCGCCTCGAAGAGCTGCGGCGGCAGCTTGAAGCCAAACTGTTCGAGCCGGTCCGAGAAGCGGGGACGAATCCCGGTTGGCCGGAACTGGCCCTGCACCTCGCCCCGCACCCCGACGCCGGTCCGGACAAACTTGAAGATCTCCTGCATGGTGATGATTTCGCCCTCCATGCCGATCACCTCTGAGACGCTCATCACCTTGCGGGTTCCGTCGCTGAGACGCGAGACCTGGAGGATCAGGTTGATCGCGGAGCAGATCTGCTGACGCATCGCCTTGTCGGAGATGCGCAGGTTGGCCATGGCGATCATCGTCTCGAGCCGGGCCAGCGCGTCACGCGGTGTGTTGGCGTGGATGGTCGTCATGCCCCCATCGTGGCCCGTGTTCATGGCCTGGAGCATATCGATCGCCTCTTCGCCACGAACCTCGCCGACGATGATACGGTCGGGTCGCATTCGGAGAGCGTTCTTGAGCAGCGAGCGCTGGGCAATCTCGCCCCGCCCTTCGATGTTCGGCGGGCGCGTCTCGAGCCGCACGACGTGTGGCTGCTGCAGCAGCAGCTCCGCCGAGTCCTCGATCGTCACCAGACGTTCATTGTGCGGAATGAAGCCGGAGAGCGAATTGAGCATGGTCGTCTTTCCGGCGCCGGTTCCACCCGAGATGAG
>JBEGMZ010000507.1:0-7362 GCA_041182745.1 Acidobacteriota bacterium | reverse complement strand
ATCCCGGACTGCTACCATACTCAGGGCTGCCGCCAGCAGCCAGAGAAGATTCTTCATGGTTTCTCTCTGATCCCGGTTACGCCGCAGCCCCCGCCGCTGCTCGACACGACTATCCGCCAAGCCGCGTTCGGACCATCTGGTTGACCAGCTTGCCATCGACCAGCTGGCCGGCCAGTCGTGCCATCACGCCTTTCATCACTGCTCCCATCTCTCTCGCCGAGGTCGCTCCGAGCTCGGCAATCGTCTCATCGACCATCCGGGCGATGGTCGATTCATCGACCGCCGCCGGGAGGTACTCCTCGATGGTCGCAATTTCGGCCAGCTCCCGGGCCGCCAACTCCGCCCTTCCACCCTGCTGATACTGCTCCGCACTGTCACGTCGCTGCTTGACCAGCGTCTGCAGAACCTTGACCGCCTCCGCCTCCTCAAGCGGCGCCATCTTCTCGATCTCCCGGTTCTTCAGCGCCGTCTTCACCATCCGTAAGGTCGACAAACGGTCGGCATCCTTGCTCTTCATCGCGTTCTTCAGGTCTTCGTTGATCCGCTCAATAAATGTCATCATCTGCTCCTTCTTCAGGGTCACAACTCAAGGCTGCACCTTCGTTCACGACGCTGGCACTGGTCGCCTCACCAGCTCCCTTCCCACCGCCGCAACCCGCACTCCCAACCCGTCACCTCGCCGTTGTCTCCCAACTCTTCCAATAATAGCTTATAGGCGGGCCTGCTGACACTGTCAAACAACCACCAGACCGGACCTTTAGTCACTGCGGTCGCTGAGCGTGCACGGTAGTTGCGCCAATTTTGGAAATTTGTTACTCTGACCCACTTGGATTTTAGCAATGAGAGAGCCAGCGAAAGTGGCGGAACTGGCAGACGCACCAGACTTAGGATCTGGCGCCTAACGGCGTGGGGGTTCAAATCCCCCCTTTCGCATTGCAGGCTTCCGTCCGTACTCCGAGAGCTTGTAGCGGCCCGGATGCCTGATCGCAGATCTGACCACAGGTGAGATCGGGAACTCTCTTCTTCTGATTTTGGGCGTGTCCGATGGCTTCAGTCACGCGCAATTCTGGCTGCGCATCACGGGCCGCGCATCACGACACGAAAGGTGAAACAAGATTGAAACTTGAAGTTGCTGTCAAAGATGTCTCGCCAACCCGCCGGGAGTTGACGGTTGAAGTTCCGGTCGAAGAGGTCACTTCCGCCTACGATAAGGTGCTCGATGAGTACACCCGCTATGCAAGAATCCCTGGTTTCCGTCAGGGGCGCGCACCACGCAGCGTGGTCAAGCAGCGATTCTCGAAAGAATTGAAGGAAGAGGTCATCTCCAAACTCCTCCCCCACGCACTCTCCCACGCTGTTGCCGACAACAAACTCCAGCCAATAGGTGAACCTGATCTGCAGTTCGACCAGGCTGCCTTCCGCTTGAGCGAGCCGCTTCGCTTTGGCGTGAACCTCGAAGTTGCCCCTGAATTTGAGCTCCTCCCCTACCGTGGGATCAAACTGAACCGTCGTAACATCACCGTCACCGAGGAGGATGTTGACAAATTCATTGAGGAATACCGCCAGAATGGCGCTGAATTTGTCACGGTTGACGATCGTCCGGCTGAGATGGGTGACTTCGTCTCGGTCAATCTTGTGGGCAAATACGTCTCCTCCGCGATCAATCCCGCCGCGCCTGCCTCCACCTCGACCGATCAACCGGCAGACAACGCGGCAGACCTCTCTCCGGAGAGTCCGGATGAGAAGCTGGAGGATTTGAAGGCGGAGGATCTCCAGGTCGAGCTTGGCGGAGAGGGTGTCCAGCCGGAGTTCACCTCCAACCTGATTGGCGTCAAGGCCGATGATGTCCGAGAGTTCCGTGTGGCCTACCCCGAGGACTTCACGTCAAAGGGCCTCGCCGGCAGGGTGCTCGACTTTACCTTGACCGTCGTCGCCGTCCGCCGGAAGGAGCTGCCCACCATCAACGACGAGAATGTCGCCCAGTTTGGCCCATTTGAGACGGTCGAGCAGATGCGCCGCGACCTGCTCGACTCACTACGATCGAGATATGGCGCCCGAACTGAGGAGTGGCTCAGACAGGATCTTCTCGACGCCATCATCTCCAGCTACGATTTTGAAATACCCGAGAAGTTCTTTCAGGCTCAGTACAATCATCGGGCGCAGGACTTCATTCGAAGGCTCTTCTCAAGCCGGCTCTCACCGGAACAGCTGGCCGCCGTAGACGTTCGAAAAGAGCTGAAGCGGCTGAGCCGGAAGATCACCGAAGAGATTCGTACCGGCCTCGTCCTGCAGCGGATCGGACAGGCCGAAGGAATCACGACGACTGATGAGGAGGTTGCCGCCGAAATCGCGAGCCGCGCGGCCGCTGCAGGGGTCTCCGAGGATGAGATGTATGACCGCTTGACAAAGAATAATGCTGTTTCTAGTATCGAAACCAGTCTGTTCTATGATAAGACGGTGAGTCATCTTCTTGAGCTGGCGGAGGTAACTGCCACTGAGATCACCACCTCGGACGTTCTCCAGCTCGATGCCGAGGCCAGGCTCCTGGAGTCCAGGCTTCTAGAGGATGAGCTGGCAGATGACGATTCATCAGATGACGATCTGGAAGAAGAGACGGCCCCGGGTGCCGGTCAGAGCGGGGAGATACCAGCTTCCACCGTCGCGGCTGGTGACGCGCCATTAGCGGCGACCGAGTCCGAATCGACCCCGCTGCCTGATCAGGCCGGGGCTCCTGAAAGCGCCTGACCGCAGATCCTCGACCAGTTGCCGCCCGCACAGCCCGGTGGAGTGGGAATCTGCAAGGCCCAGGTTCTGCAAGACGCAGGTTCTGCAAGACGCAGGTTCTGAAAGACTCAGATCCTGAAAGACTAAGAAGTACAGCGATTATTAAATTATATGATCAATCCCCAATCACATCTTGTTCCAATGGTTGTCGAGCAGACAGCGCGCGGCGAGCGAGCTTTCGACATCTATTCGCGTCTCCTCAAGGACAATATAATCTTTATTGGAACGCCAATCGATGACACGGTCGCCAACCTTGTGGTGGCCCAGATGCTCTTCCTCGAGTCCGAGGATCCCGACCGGGAGATATCACTCTATATCAATTCACCGGGTGGTTCGGTCACTGCTGGCATGGCCATATACGACACGATGCAGTTTGTGCGATGCCCAGTCACCACCTTCTGCATCGGGCAGTGCGCGTCGATGGCGGCGGTTCTGCTTGCCGCTGGAACAAAGGGAAGGCGTTTCGCCCTCCCCAACTCTCGTATTCTGATCCACCAGCCGTCAGCCGGTGGCATCTCAGGTCAGGCCACCGATATCAAGATCGCGGCTGAAGAGATTCTGCGGCTTCGGGAGCGTCTCAACGAGATCCTGGCTAACCACACCGGGCAGGCGATCGAGACCATCGAGCGGGACGTTGAACGTGATCGCATTATGAGTGCGTCACAGGCTCGTGATTATGGGCTCATCGATCAGGTGATCAAGCATCGTGAGTAGCCTCCGATCGACGGGTTCCCGTCGCGCTCTCAGACTATTTTTGGCCGCTTTCTGAAACATCTCAGGATGGCCCGCCAAGGAGCGAACCGACTCTCTCACGGGGCGGCTGGTTCGGTTCAGGCCGCCTGACAGCCCAGGGGGAATTGGCTATGCCGGCGTCACCCCGCGGAGTTCTCCGCTGCTCATTCTGCGATCTCGGCGAGGGGCAGGTTGCCCGCCTCTTCGAAGGTTACGCCGGTTACATCTGCGATGAATGCGTCGAGGTCTGCCTGCAGATTCAGGCCGACTACGAGGATCTTGGGGTTGCCCCGCCGCGCAGCAACCGACCCTGGTACAAAAGGATTCTTGGCCAGGAGGCAGATGGGGAGGGTGTCTGCAGCTTCAATCAGCACGACCGGAATAACCCCCAGGGAGATCGTCTCTTTACCGGTCGCCAGGCGATGATCTGTGATAAATGTGTCCGGGCCTGCGAAGTCCTCAAATCGACCCTCGTCCTTGGTGGCTGAGCCGCCACCCTCATCGCCACCGGCCCAAATTCTCCTTCTTGCGCCACCTCAAATGCTTGTTTATGATGGTGGTCTGATTGTCTGACAGCATCAGGCCCCTGTCCTGCGACCGTTCGCTGACTTTGTCACTGACCTGAAAGGTGTTACATCTTGTTTCCGGAATGGCCCGTGGTCGACCTGCACCCTGATTTTGAATATTGCTCCCGGAAAGATCGCGGTGTGGATGGAATCGGCTGGCACATTCGTTTATCGGAGTTTGTTCGGAAGATCTGGATTTGTTCAGAAGACCTGAGTTTGTTCAGAAGATCTGAATTTGTTCAGAAGACCGAGGAAGAGGTTTCCCATCAATGAGACGTGGAGATGATACGCTGCGCTGCAGCTTCTGTGGCAAGAACCAGAATGAAGTTCGAAAACTTATTGCTGGTCCGACCGTCTACATCTGCAACGAGTGTATCGACATTTGCATTGAGATAATCAGCGACGACGCCCAGCAGGATCCGGTTCCAGCGCGCCCGACGTTGCCCAAGCCAACCGAGATAAAAACTTTTCTTGACGAGTACGTCATTGGTCAGGATGAGACCAAGAAGAAACTGGCGGTCGCCGTCTACCAGCACTACAAGCGGATCGAGATTCTCAAGCGGCGAGGAGAGGTTGAGGTCCAAAAGGCCAACATTCTGTTGATCGGGCCGACCGGTACCGGCAAGACCCTTCTTGCCCAGACCCTCGCCCGGCTGCTGAAAGTGCCCTTCACGATCGTCGACGCCACGACTCTCACCGAGGCTGGGTATGTTGGTGAAGATGTCGAGAACATAATACTCAAGCTTCTCCAGGCGGCGAATGGCGACGTCGAGCGGGCCCAGCACGGGATCATCTACATCGATGAGATCGACAAGATCTGCCGCAAGGATGAGAATCCGTCGATCACCCGTGACGTATCCGGCGAAGGAGTGCAGCAGGCGCTTCTTAAGATTCTCGAGGGGACGGTCGCCAATGTTCCGCCGCAGGGTGGACGAAAGCATCCCCACCAGGAGTTCTACCTTGTCGACACAACCAACATCCTTTTTATCTGTGGCGGGGCCTTTGTTGGTCTTGAGAAGGTGATCCAGAAGCGGTATCGCCAGCAGGGAATGGGCTTCCAGGCCAATATCCGGCCGCTCAGTCAGGGAGCGGGTATCGGATCGCTCGACCAGGTGCAGCCTGAAGACCTCATCAAGTATGGGCTGATACCTGAATTTGTCGGCCGATTGCCGATCATTGGGACGCTTCGCGAACTGGATGAAGCGACGATGATCGAGATTCTGACCAAGCCCAAGAACGCGCTCACCCTGCAGTACCAGAAGACATTTGAGTGGGATGGCATCAGGCTCCGTTTTACTGATGAGGCTCTCCAGGCGGTCGCCAGACAGGCCTGTGAAAGAAAGGTTGGGGCCCGTGGCCTGAGAATGATTCTTGAAGAGCTGATGCTTGAGGCGATGTATACGCTTCCGGGGCAGAAGAAGATCAAGGAGTTTGTTGTCACCGCGGAGATGGTCGCCAACCGCCGCGTGGTCTTCCCCCTGGAGAAGGCCGGCTAGAGAGCTGGAGAGCTGGAAAGCTGGAGAGATGAGATGAATGGAGGGTGGAGGTGGCGCCCTTCCGGCCAGAGTTAAGAGAGCAACCATGCAAGAATTTCATGATCGTACACCCGGCGACATTGCCCGGTATCCGATGGTTCCAATTCGGGATGTCGTAGTCTTTCCGCAGACCAAGGCGGCCTTTGTGATTGGTCGTCCGGCCTCGGTGCGGGCGCTTGAAGCGGCGCTGGCGGGCGATCGGATGATATTTCTCGCTACGCAGCACGATGCGACGATCGAGGATCCCTCCCCGGATCAGATCTACCAGGTCGGCACACTAGCCTACATCGCCAACTCCCTCCGCAAGCCTGATGAACAGACGATCAAGGTTCTTGTCGAAGGACGCGAACGGGCCCGAGTCGTTCGTGTCGAGGAGAACGACGGGTATGCGGTCGTTACCCTTCGCCGCGCTCCAGCCCCGGTTGAGACGCAGAAGAAGAGCTCCCAGATGGTGGCCCGGCTGACAGCCCTCGCTGAGCAGTACCTGAAGCTGGCCCAGGATGTCAACCCGGATCTTCTTCAGGCGGCTCTCCGAATTCCGGATCCGGGGCATCTCGTCGACCAGCTGGCCGACAAGATGAAGCTCGAGGTCACCGACAAGCAGAGCCTGCTTGAGATCTATCCTCCATACGACCGTCTGATCAGGATGATTGAGATCCTTGAGATCGAGATCGACAAGCTGAACGTGGATCGAACGATCCAGACACGGGTCAAGCGTCAGATGGAGAAGCAGCAGCGGGAGTATTACCTCAACGAGAAGATCAAGGCCATTCACAAGGAGCTTGGACGCAAGGACGAACGGGCCGAGATCGAAGAGCTGAAGCAGAAGATTGAAGAGTCAGGTATGAGCGCCGACGCCACGGAGAAGGCGATGGCCGAGCTGCGGCGCCTTGAACAGATGCCAGCGATGTCGGCGGAGTCGACCGTCTCTCGCAACTATCTCGACTGGCTGCTCAGTGTCCCCTGGAAGAACCGCAGCGAAGAGATACGGGATATCAAGCACGCGCGCGAGGTGCTCGAGTCCGACCACTACGGCCTTGAGAAGATCAAGGAGCGGATCATCGAGTATCTCGCGGTTCGTCAGCTGGTGGAGACTCCACGCGGCTCAATCCTCTGTTTTGTCGGCCCGCCGGGAGTTGGCAAGACCTCCCTTGGCCGTTCGATCGGCAAGGCGACCGGTCGGAAGTTTGTCCGGCTTTCGCTTGGCGGGATTCGTGATGAGGCGGAGATCCGCGGACACCGTCGTACCTACATCGGGGCACTCCCCGGCCAGATAATCCAGATGATGAAAAAGTCGGGAACAATCAATCCGCTCATCCTGCTGGATGAGGTTGACAAGATTGGCTCCGACTTTCGTGGTGACCCGTCAGCTGCCCTGCTCGAGGTTCTTGACCCGGAACAGAATCATACCTTTCACGATCACTACCTTGATGTCGAGTACGACCTGTCACAGGTCATGTTCATCGCGACGGCAAACGTCCTCCACACCATTCCGGCGCCACTCCAGGACCGTCTCGAGATCATTCGGCTGGCCGGTTACACCGAACGCGAAAAGATGGAGATCGCCCGCCGCCATCTCGTCCCGAAACAGGCCGATGCCAACGGACTGAAAGAGGGGCAGATCGAATTCAGTGATGAGGGGCTGACAACGATCATCGAGCAGTATACGCGTGAAGCCGGCGTCAGGAACCTCGAGCGAGAGATCGGCTCGGTCTGCCGAAAGACGGCCCGTCAGCTGGTGGAGG
>JBEGMZ010000506.1:0-7510 GCA_041182745.1 Acidobacteriota bacterium | reverse complement strand
GACAGAAAAGATCTGATAATCTAACAGATCTGCCTCACAAAATTACAGAGCAAAAGCCGTACCAGCGAGATTGAACCGCTTCCGACATCTCGATACCTCTTCAATATCCGGCCGGCGCACTGCCAATTCTAACCTGATCGCCCCTCAGAACAAGGCCTAAAACCAGAGTCAGTCAGCCTGCTGGCTCAATACTGCCCGGTGCCTCCATCGGCTCAATTACTGTCCGATGGAAATTACTGCGCACTTCCAGGCTCCGTGACGGTAAATCTTACCGCCTCATATCCGCCAGCGTTAGAATGGAAGACGTCACGTTTCTTGTCGATTTTTGTTGCTCCACACCAGAAATGATTTTCCGTTGCACATTGATAACGCTTTAATAAAAAACTGGAGGCTGGAGTGAGAAAACTCCAGCCTCCAGTTTTTTATCCCGCCATAACCGAACCGCGAGACTCGGTCCGTCTTCAGGCTAGAAATTTGGAACCACTATTTCATGACTAGAGTAGAGCGAGATGGCAGGAATGTTATATCCTCCCTGAAATAGAGAATTCCGCATGATGACCGAACCGAGAATTGGTCCCCCGCTGGCTGACATCCTGATCCATCCGGTTCGACCCGCCGGAATATGGCGGTTGATTCCACCGCCCCGGTTGAAGACTGTGATAAAACTGTCCTGCCGGTAGCAGCCGACACTGAAACTCCCGGACAAGGACTGCGACGCATCGTTGAAGAGTAGTGTCGCAACCGAGATGCTGGACGAGCTTCCAACATAGACATTCGTCGATGGAGTATAGATATAGAGGTAGCTGGTTGTGGAGACCTGGCTGTCGACGCTCGAGATGGCCAGAACCTGGGGAAGCTTCTCATAGACTGAGCCATTAAACTTGAGCCGGTACTCACCATCAGGGTCAGGAGTGATTGGACCGGAGGTGAGCTTGCCGATCGAGACTGCCGAGAGGGCTCCCTGTCGACCATCGAACTCGCGAATCAGTGCCGTCCCCGTCAACCAGTTGTGCTGGATTGGCACGCCCAGATCCTCCGCCACCACGATCAGATAGCCGAAGATACCCGGATCAAAGTCACTCATCAGAAAGGTGATCGTCTGGCTTGCGTTCAGTGCGGTTCCAAAGTCAGCCACGCTGCACGAGCTGCCGTCCACAACGTAGAAGTGGAGATCAATCGCCTTGCTCTGATTGTGATTGGTAAGGTTTATCTGGGTGTCTCCCTGCAGTGTATTGACAGGGTTGCTGGTAAAACGATTGAAGAAGAGGATGCTTCCCGGCTTGATATCGCTGTAGTTGTTCGACAGGGACTGGGCATTTACGATGACAGGCAGTGTTGAAAGACTGCAAAAAAAGAACACGATGGCAGCAGGCAGGTATCGACGATAACTCATTTTCCCTCCAGTGAGACCCTCTCCAAGATTCCCGGCGGAGATGGGTACATTTTTTGCCACTGCCTGGTCTGAATACCTTTCAGGATGATTTTCAGGCTGATCAGGGCTGTCAGCAGCAGACGAGAAGGTGACAGGAGGCTGTCGCGACTTTCTCAAGTCAGGACGGTCGTAAAGGGGGTGGCCGTCCCTGTCTGCCACGGCAATGGCGATTATTGGGGCGCGACTGACAGTTAGAGCATGTCAAATGGTCAGACAGTCGTCAAGTGGGCAACCATCAAAATGTTGATGGTCGATGGCCGGGCAACGGGGAACCCGTCGGTTAAGCCGTTAGGGCAGAACCGAATCTCAGATGGTCGGGGAGTCGAAAAAGGTTGTTCACCTGAGCGGTTTTAATCTGCCGGAGGAGAAGGCTGGTCGGTCCCGGCACGACGGTAGAGGAGGTGGAGGGTCTGTTGGCGTGCACCGAGGGTACCGACTTTTCGAATCGGCAGCAGACGTCCGGTGAGCAGATACTCCCGGCTCAGGAGTGGCTCAAAGCCAGCTTCGATGAAGTCGGTTGCGTTCAGTCGATACCAGTCCGGCCCGGTTCGGGCATCCCAGAAGACGAGGGTACCAGCCGGGAGCTGTCTGATCAGTTCAAGGTTGTGATGCCGATCCGCCGTCAGCCCGGGCATCTCCCAGTGGTCGCGCTCAAAGACGATCCTCATCATCGGCTGGCTGCAGATCAGACGGTCGATCGGCAGGGCACTGGTCACGGGCGAGCGGCTGAACTCGAGGTGGAGATCTCTGATTGCCCCCGAATCGCGCCCGTGTGGCAGCACGTCGACGTGGAGTAAGGAGAAGAGCAGGCCGGCGAGGAGCAGACCTCTCCACCTTCGCTCTAACCATCCAGCGGCACGCGCGGACCGTGTCTCTGGCCAGCCGGTCAGTGCAATCAGTGCCGTCACCGGTGCGACGCAGACGAAGTAGCGGGCATAGCCGGCGGCCCCGAACCATCCACGCGAAAAGAGGATCGAGTGGACGATGAAGATCGTGAGAAAGAGCCCCGTGGCTGGCAGGTGGATTTGACGCCAGCCATTGCGCAGGCCGGAGATGAAAGCCGGCAGGGTGAAAGGGCCGGTGATCAGCGGCAACAGCAGCCCGTACCACCAGATTGGTCCGGTCCCATTCGCCTGGCTGTTCGGGTTCCAGTCTGGCGGCCAGTTGTGCACTATCCACAAAGGATCACCTGTGAGGAGCCAGGCGGCGGCGACCCAGATCGCCATGCCGCTCGCCAGCAGCAGGGTTTCGACCGTCGCCGTCACGATCCTCCATCCACAGCATACACTGTCTCCCGGTCGTGATGACTCGAGAGCAGAGGCCAGATGCCACACTCCCCAGAACAGTCCAATGAACAAGCCCTCCGGCCTGATCAGGATAAGCGTCGCCACGGTCAGAAGCGCCGTCCTGTTCCAGCCGCCCTGCCGAAGGCGGAGCGCCACCACAAGAAAGAGGGCGAAGAGCGATTCAGTGTAGACTCCAGTCGACAATTGCCAGAAGACAGGTTGTACCAGCAGCAGCGGAATCGCAAGATGGGCCCGTCCCAGCCCGAGCTGTCGTGCCAGCCGCCACGTCTGATGGCCAGTGAGCAGTGAGATCAGCAGGGTGAAGATCCGCGTCGCTCCATAGCCGAACTGGGCTGGAAATGAGTAGATGAGGGTGAAGAGCGGACGACCCCAGACCGAGAGCAGATATTCCGGGTGATGCCAGGACCAGCGCGCAAACAGAAAGTGGTAGCCTGAATCGAGCTGATCTGCGTCCGGGTAGAGCGCGATCTGAAGAAGTCCTCCGATCAGTGCGGCGGCGAGTGTGATCATCACCCATCGCGTGGCGCCTGCCGTCACCGGCAATCTGCCGGACTGGGGTTGTACGGGCCTTGTTGACAGAAGTCGCTCCGGGCTGCCACCGATCTGCGACGAGATCTTCCAATAAAACTGCCTGTGAAAGCTGCCTGTTCCAGAAAGGACGACGCCCTGCCAGAGATCGGAAAGGTGTCGTGCTGTCTGTTCAGACCAACAGGCCCATACTCAGGATCTCGATCGGGCCAGGGGGTGAGAGATTTATCGAAAAGCAGTGGATTATGAAGTCGGTGAGCAGGGCCGTCGTCCTCCCTGCTCACCGCGCAGTGGTCTGGTCAGGGCCAGGCCCCATCCTAAATACAAACAGCCGAAATACTAACAGCCGACATTGGAACAGACAACATTGAAAAGCATCCCTGATTTGCGGCGATTCCGTGATGCAGTGTCCCAATGTTGCCTCTTCCGATTTAGGCGTAGGAGTGGAGGCCCGGCAGAATATAGCTCACTCCAAGATAGGTGAAGATCACCAGCAGAAATCCGACCAGTGCAAAGTACGCGCTGCGCCGACCCGTCCAGCCGTGGGCAATGCGCGTGTGGAGATAGCCGGCATAGGCAAGCCAGGCGACCAGTGCGCCCGTCTCCTTGGCGTCCCATCCCCAGTAGCGCCCCCACGACTCATTCGCCCAGACTGCACCCGTCACCAGCAGAATCGCGAGACCGGCGAAGGCGACCCCGACGGTCTTGTAGGTCATATTGTCGATCTTCTCAAGCGCCGGCAGGCTCTCGCGAATCTTGTCGGTTCGAATGCTGAAGAGGACCAGGAAGAGGGTAACCACCAGCAGTGAGACGACGGCCGCAATCTCGACCGGATTGCCACGGGCATCCATCACCAGCCGACCGGCGTTGCTCTGCACCCAGTTGGCCCCGACATTGACCAGGGTCTCAACCGGCTGGTCACCCGCCTCACGACCGGCAAGGGTGCGCCCGACCTGATAGAACTGATCATCTCCGATCAACCCTCCGACTGCTCCCATGGTTCTGATCCGGTAGAAGAGCAGCCCCGTCGCGGCAATCTGCAGGAGCAGGGAACCACGCAGCATCCAGTGTCCCCACCCACCGGCCGCCGTGACCTGCCGGTAGCGCTGCAGCATAAACGCGCTGCACGTGCCGATGAGCAGCACCAGGCCAAGGGTCATCAGTACGCCGACACCGGGCAATGCCACCCGCGCCCCGCTGTTGAAGACTCCCTCCCCGCTCACCACCACCGGATTCAGACTGTAGCTGAGTGTAAAGGGATTGAAGGCCTTGATTCCACCCATCAGCCAGACAAATCCATAGGTCACGACCAGCGAGCCGACCACGGCCAATGTCATCTGCTCGGTCCGTACCCCATCCTTCAGCAGATAGACCACTGCCAGCGCGAAGCTGACCAGGGCCACGCCGTAGCTGAGTGAGGCGACCCCGACGTGAATCGGCCGCCAGTAGCTGTCAAGCACCGGTGGCAGGTTGATAAAGCTGTTTCCGATAAAGATCGCCAGCAGCAGGATCAGCGACATCAGTGGCATCGAAAGTGCCCCGACAAAGCGACCGTTTTCGCGGAAGCAGAGCATCATTGTCGCGATGCCCGCCCCGAAGGAGAAGGCGATCGACAGATCGTAAAGGTTGGCAAATGGAATATAGCTGAAGAACCACCAGAAGTGGTACTCACCGGTGATCTGGCTGGTAAGCCGGATCCATCCCTCACGGTCTCCGGCGGCCACCCATCTGATCAGCCAGCTTGAGAGGTTGAAGAAGACCCCAAGCGCGCCAACCCAGACTCCGATTCGCTGGAGAAGGCTGATCGGAGCCCAGAAGTTGGTCATCAGCGCTCCGGCCGCGACAATGTAGCAGAGCAGGGCCAGCACGATCAGTGTCCCGTCATTGGGAACCACTCCGGCTCCCATTTTGATCCGTGCCGCCACCATCAGCGCCGCTCCAATCAGCGGCAGAACCGTTGGCAGATAGTTGACCACCGACACGCCACCGCGACCATCGGCCGACTTGCCGGGCGCAGTCGCGATCGACGTGTTCATCGATTTAATGGCTTGGCTCATCTTGTCTTTACCTCCAGATAGCAAAAGCAGAAAACTAAAGGCGATTCTCCAGCGCGAACCTGTATGCCGTCGACCGGCGCCAAAAGTTGAGCCACCGGCCCGGTCAACCCGGTGGCTTCGATTACCTATCCTGTCTTATCTGTCCCGTCTGACCAATGCGATCAGCCGGCGAGCCCGATCCTCAAAACCGAGCCGGTTTCGATTCGAGTCACCACCGAGATAGACGACTCCATTCTCGATCACGATCCAGAGCCGCTGGTGTGAGAAGAAGAATACCCCGATCAGTGTCAGGCAGAGAATAGTAAACCCGATGTAGACAACCTTCGCTCCCGGATCGTACTGAACCGAAAGGATATGGGAGAGAGGCGCTTTTTCAAAATCGACGAGGGTAAACCGGTATCCTCCCGGTGATGTCAGCTTCGATTGCAGGAACGGAGCGTTGGCAATCTCGTTCCGGAACTTCTCCGTGATCGCCCAGAACTCGGTCTCCAGACCGGCCGGATCGATGAAGAGTATCCGCGCCGCCGGATTCTCGTACTCGGTCGATCCGAAATCGACCCGTCCTTCACGGCTGAAGACGAGGTGGGGGTTGAAGTCACTGTACTTGAGCCGTGAACCATCTGAGAGGCGGGCCTCGCCCAGTCGATCGATCTTTATCTCCTCACTCTTCTCCCCCGCTGATCCCGGCAGGACAGCCCGGATGGTGATTGTCCGGGCGTTGCCAAGCGGATTGTACGACGCCTGGAAGAGGCGATACCCGCGATAGTCGTAGGGGCTGTTCATGTGCACGAGGGCCTCGGTCGACCGGCCGCTCTCCTTGTCGTGAATCCGAACCTGTGTCAGCCAGTCGAGCGTATTGCCGGCGTCGAGGCCGCCCTCGCGATTGATCAGTTTCTGCTGGATGTCGAGACCCTCAATGATGAAGGGAAGTTCGAGCTGGCGCTGGCCAACGGCAAACTCCGAGGTTGCTTTTTCAACATTGAAGACGTTCTGGATCATCCGGTCGGTCGACTGGAAAGGGAGAATTGGCACGGAACCGGTGAAGCCACGGCTGGTAAGGAAGCCGCCGAGGAAGATGGTCAGGAGTCCGACGTGGACAGCGTAGGCGCCAAGCCGGTTCCAGACGCCACGTTCAGCGAAGACAGTCGTCCGCTCACTGCCGTTCGCCGCCGCGGTGATCCGCACCCGAAAGCCGGTCTGTCGGGCGGCCTCAGTGACGCGGGCCGCCAGATCTTCCCGACTGCAGCCGGGGAGATCGACCTGCTCACGAAACCGCTGCGCCATCGCGAAGGTTGGTGAGGCGGTCAGCTTCTTCCGGCTGATGAAGCTCCAGGCGGCTGGAAAATGGTCGATCGATGCCAGAATAATATTGAGGCTCAGCAGCAGAAGGAGAACGTTGAAATACCAGGCGTGGTAGATGTCGAAGAAACCAAGGTTACCGTAGACGATCTTCTCGGCTGGTGTCAGTTCCGTGTAGTAGCTGCTGAATGTCTCAAGCTCCTGCTGCTGGATGAGCATTCCGATCATGCAGGCGGTGATAAGAATAACAAGCAGAACGATTCCGAAGGGCACCGAGCTCAGAGCGCCGAGAATCGAATCGATCATCCCCCCGATGCCGCCACTGAAGGCCGCTCCGCCCCCGGTCGATCCGGCCGGTTTTGCGTCGGCCTTCTCCGGGGCCTCATCGCCGGCCCCAGCTCCGTTCCCGGGCTCGTTCTCAATGGTCACTGATTCTCCTGATGACATCCCTACCCCTTTGGCCGAAATCTCTCGACCTGGTTTTGCTGCCGGTGGCGTCTGGTTCCGTGGGTCCAGGCGTACCGGACCGAGAGAACCTTTTCAAAATCAGATTCAAAATCTGGCAGCACTTTTTCAGACAACATCGTCCCTGATCAGATTTTCAGTTTAACAGTCGGTGTCGGTTTCATCAATCAACCTGCGCCGGACAGCCAGCGTCGGATTCGGAATCGAGGTTCCTGCCACCACCGATCAGACCGGGTGGTTGACGTCTTTTGACCATCTGGCAGAGGGACAAGGTGGGAGGAGGCTCACTGAGGCCTGACACCGGCTTCAAGCTTTCTTCGTGCTTCGTGCTCACTTCGTGCCCATGGTGCGATCAATGATTGGAAGGCCCTCTCGATCCATAATGCGATTGCCCCGTCAGGGCTGACCGCCGTTCCCGGCCG
>JBEGMZ010000505.1:0-4300 GCA_041182745.1 Acidobacteriota bacterium | reverse complement strand
GCCTCTGCGAGGCGGCGGAGGCCGCGGAAATCATCACTCGTGACGGTGGAGGACGCCTTGACCTCGACGCCACAGATTCTGGCCTCCGACTCCAGCACGATGTCGACCTCTGCCTGATCCTTGTCCCGGTAATGGTTGAAAGTGACCGTGGCGTCATGCCAGCTGGCGTGACGTCGTAGCTCCTGAAAGACAAAGGTCTCCAGCAGCCGTCCGAAGAGCGGGCGGTCGGTCCAGAGAGAATCTGCGTTCAATCCGAGCAGGGCACCGGCCAGTCCGGTGTCGCTGAGGTGGAGTTTGGGAGTTTTAACCAGCCGTTTCAGCCGGTTGTTGAACCAGGGTGGAAGCTCATCGACCAGAAAGATCCGCGATAGAAGAGTAAGGTAATCGCGAATGGTCTGGCGGCTGATCTGAAAAGGGCTGGCCAGTTCGGAAATGTTGACCAGGCCGGCGGTTTGACCAGCAGCCATCGTCAGCAGGCGTGGCAAGGCGTCGAGGGCGCTGATCCTGGCCAGATCCCGGATGTCGCGCTGAATCAGCGTCTCAGCGTAATCCCGATACCACGTGCTTCGCCGGCGAGCATTGGCACGGGCAAGGGCGGCGGGAAAGCCTCCTCCGATCACTCTATCGGCCAGCGCTCTGCCAAGACGGTCACCTGCCGGACCTGATTTGAAATCGGCGGAGAAGAGCGCGCGGAGGAATGACGGTTCTCTCCGCTCCAGCTCGGCCTGGGACAGGGGGTGGAGCTGCAGAATCTCCATTCGACCAGCCAGTGAGTCGGCGAGCCTGGGAACCAGCAGGACATTGGCAGAGCCGGTCAGGATGAACCGTCCTGGTCGGCGATCGCGGTCGACCGCCAGCTTCAGGGAAGTGAAGAGTTCGGGAACCCGCTGAACCTCGTCCAGCACGACCCGATCAGGAAGATCCGCAACGTAACCGACCGGATCGGCAATGGCGGCTGCTCGCTGTACATCGTCGTCGAAGGTGTAACAGGCAAATCCGGCCGACTCGCCGATCTGTCTTGCCAGCGTTGTCTTGCCGCATTGACGAGCGCCGTGAATCAGGACCACCGGTGAATCAAGCAGTGCCTCCTCGATTCGTGGGCGGAGCAGGCGGGGATAGAATGGTGATTCGCTCATAGGATTTTATACACCATTCAGGCGTCTACTTGTCAATAATCAAGCGTCCAATTGTCGGTGGAAGGCCGTCTAATTGTCGAGATAGAGGCCTTTTCCAGCCGGACATTCTCCGGCTGGAATCCCAATTTGGCAACAAAATGGAGGGCTGAAACAAGATCTCCCCTTGTTCCTGCCCTCCATTTTGTTGCCGGAATATTGATCAGCGCCGTCCCGCTCTAGGCGAGCTGGCGGCCGACCGGCAGTTCACGGATGCGCTTGCCGGTCGCGGCGGCGATGGCATTGCAGATCGCCGGGATGACCGGAGGAACACCCGGCTCGCCGACACCCGCCGGCGGGGCACTGCTGTTGACGATATGGACGTTGACCTGCCGTGGAGCCTCGTTGATCCGCGCGACGCGGTAGTCGTGGAAGTTCGACTGCTCGATCACGCCATTCTTCGCGGTGATGCCGCTCATGAGGGCGATGCTCGCCCCGAAGACTCCCGCGCCCTCGAACTGCGAGCGGACGCGATCGGGGTTGATGATCGTCCCGGCATCGACGGCGATCTCCATACTTGGGATGGTCACCCGCCCGGTCTTATCGACCTCGACCTCGACTGCTACGGCAACATAAGTCAGGAAACTGCGGTGGGCAGCGATACCGAGCGCACGGCCGGCAGTCGGTCTCTTTTTGGCCCAGCCGGACTTCTCGGCGGCCAGCTCGATCACATTCCGCATCCGGCCAGTATCGACCGGATACTGCTCCTGGGACTTGCCGTGGTTGATATAGTCCTTGTCGAGCTTGACGATCCGCGGAGCCCCGAGCGTATCGAGCAGGTATTCGAGAGAGTCGCGCTTCGCCAGAATCGCCAGCTCATCGAGGAATGAATGGATGGCGAAGGCCTGGTAGATGTTGGCGACCGAGCGGAGCCAGCCGATGCGAACGTGGTTCTTGGCCGGGCCATTCTCGGCGCGATGGTTCGGGATGTCGAAGGGAACGTCATTCCAGCCCATCATCATCTCGAAGGGTTCGGCGTGGGTGGCGGCCGGATTGAAGGTCGTCCCGATCGAGGGGTAGGCGACGCGCTGGAGCCAGGCGGTCGGCTTGCCACGCTCACCGATGGCGGCCTTCAGGTACATCGCGGCGACGGTATGGTAGTAGTCGAAGCGGATGTCGTCCTCGCGGCTCCAGGTCACCTTGACCGGTTTGCCGACGGCTTTCGAGAGCAGGGCAGCCTCGGCGACATAGTCGGGTTTCGACTTCCGACCAAAGCCGCCGCCGAGCAGGGTGACGTGGCACTCGACATTCTTCTTGTCGATGCCGAGAGCCTGGGCGACGGTATCCTGCACTGCCTGCGGATTCTGGGTGTTGGCGTGGCAGACGACCCGGCCGTCCTTGTATTCGGCTACGGCGGCCACCGGCTCCATCGGCGCGTGGGAGAGGTGCGGCGCATAGTACTCGGCCTCGTGGGTCTTGGTGGCCCTGGCAAAAGCTGCGTCGACATCGCCGACATTGCGGACGACCTTCTGCGGTTGACGCACGGTCTCAAGCAACGTCTGTTTGAACTTTGCTGAGTCGTAAGCGGCGTTCGGGCTTGCGCTCCACTCGACCTTCAGTTTTTCGCGCCCCTTCGCTGCAGCCCAGGTGCTGTTGGCGATCACGGCGACGCCACCGAGAGGCTGAAACATGGTCGGGCCACTCAGGTCAGGAATCGTAACCGTCTGGAGCACTCCCTTGACAGTCTTCGCTTCCTGGTCATCAAAGCTCTTCAACTTGCCGCCAAAGACCGGGGAGCGCTCGATCGAGGCGTGAACCATCCCGGGCATCGTCGCGTCAATACCAAAGATTCCGGTGCCATTGACGAGACTGTCACGGTCGGCGGTCGGCAGATCCTTCCCGACATACCGGTAGTCGGCAGCCGACTTGAACTTCAGCTCCTCTCTTTTGGGGACCGGCTGCTGTTTGGCGAGCACCGCGAGTTCACCGAAGCCAAGCTTTCGCTTTGATGGCGTGTGAACCACAAAGTGGTTGGCTACCGCGCATTCGGCAGCGGCGACGCCCCATTTTGCTGCGGCCGCCCGCTCGAGCATCAATCGTGCCGTCGCTCCGGCCTCGCGGAACGTGTCATAGAAGTCACGGATCGAGCAGGAGCCATCGGTGTTCTGCGATCCATACTTTGGATCACCAATCGCCTGCTCAAGTTTCACCCGCTTCCAGTCAGCATCAAGCTCTTCGGCGAGAACCATCGGCAGGACACTGCGCGAGCCGGTGCCCATCTCGGAGCGGTGCATGACCAGGATCACCCGGCCATCCGGCTCGATTCCCAGGTAGACATTCGGATTCCAGGCGGCCTTGTCGGCGTCGCTGACCAGTTCACCGGTCGTTGCTCCGGTGAAGTCGAGCACCCCGGCCCGCGCGCCGATCAGAAAGGCGCTTGAAGAGACCAGATGGGCGAGAAAGGTGCGTCGAGGAAGAGATTCGATCTTCTGCATAATCAGCGTCCTCCTTTCACAGCCTGACCCGAGGCTTCCTTGATTGCCGCCCGGATGCGCTGATAGGTGCCACAGCGGCAGATATTGCCCTTCATCGCGGCGTCGATCTCGGCATCGGTCGGCTTGGGTTTCTCTTTGAGCAGCGCGGCCGCCTGCATGATCTGCCCGCTCTGGCAGTAACCACACTGCGGGACGTCGTGATTGCGCCAGGCCTGTTGGACGGGATGGCTCGCGGTCGCGCTCAGCCCCTCGATCGTCGTGATGCTCTGGCCGGTGGCACTGCTCATCGGGGTCTGGCAGCTTCGGACTGCCTTGCCATTGACGTGCACCGTGCAGGCTCCGCAGAGCCCCTGCCCGCAGCCGTACTTCGTTCCGGTGTATTGCAGCTCTTCCCGGAGATACCAGAGGAGTGGCATCTCAGGATCGCCATCAAACTGGCGCTTCTGGCCATTTACTGTCAGTTGAATCATTCCGGTTCCCTCCGGTAATAGTAAGTAAGGATTGGTGAACGGTTACTTTATACAGGACAGTGGCGAAGAATGAAAGAGTTACTTCTTCGATCGACGTGAGAGGTTAATCGAGCCACTCTTGACGGCAGCGGACTTCTTGACGGCAGCGGACTTCTTGACGGCAGCGGACTTCTTGACGGCAGCAGACTTCTTGACGGCAGCAGACTTCTTGACGGAAGCAGAC
>JBEGMZ010000504.1:0-4810 GCA_041182745.1 Acidobacteriota bacterium | reverse complement strand
GGTCTCGTTGTCCCGATGCTTCCGTTCCCGGATCAGAAAATCCACGAAGAACGATTGTCAGGCGCTGGCGAAGGCAATTTCCATCATGGATTGATGAAAGATATACTGAAAACTCTGTTTGGCTGCGCAGGCATCAGCATCCGGCATTGACCGGCGGCATTAATTTAATCTCATCACACTGCCGCGTTCTCGCAGGTAACCTGACGCCGTTGAGCGGGATGTTAAATCAACATGGGGGGCATCTGCCTACCGGAAGGGGAGGATCGTGAGCTATCAGGTAATTGCGAGGAAGTACCGTCCACAAAACTTTGACGATCTTACCGGTCAGGAGCATATCACTCGGACACTCAGTCACGCGCTTGACGGAGGTCGGCTCCATCATGCCTACATCTTTTCTGGCGTGCGCGGAACAGGCAAGACAACGACGGCGCGCATTCTGGCGAAGGGACTCAACTGTCACCGTGGCACAACAAGTCAACCCTGCCTGACCTGCCCATCCTGCCTCGAGATCGCAGCCGGCAACTCGATGGATGTGCTCGAGATCGATGCGGCCTCAAATACCGGTGTCGATAACGTGCGCGAGGTGATAATCAACAACATTGCGCTTGCTCCGGCGCGTGACCGTTTCAAGGTCTTCGTGATCGACGAAGTGCACATGCTTTCGACCAGTGCGTTCAACGCGCTGCTCAAGACACTTGAGGAGCCTCCGTCTCACGTCGTCTTTATTATGGCGACGACGGAGTTACATAAGGTTCCGGAGACGATCCTGTCGCGCTGTCAGCAGTTCGAGTTCAGACAGATACCGACGGAGAAGATCTTCGCTCGCCTGCGCGAGATTGCGGTGCTTGAAAGCGTGACCATTGCCGAGGAGGCGCTGCGCGAGATCGCCCGCGCCGGTGCAGGCAGTCTCCGCGACGCACAATCGGCCTTCGATCAGGTGATTGCCTTCAGTGGTAACACGATCACGGTCGAGGATGTCGGCAGTTCCCTCGGCCTCGTCAGCGCGGCGACCCTTCGGGAGTTTGTCGAGGCGATCGCCCATCAGCAAACAACAAAACTGCTCGATCTGGTTGAAGAGATCTATTCACGTGGCTACGATGCGCGCAACTTTACCCGTGAGCTGATGGCCTCCTTCCGTCATCTGCTCTTCATCAAGTCAGGTATCGAGAGTGCGGAGAGCGGTGGAATTACCGACGTCGAAGCCGCCGGATTGAAAAGCCTCGCTTCTCACTTTTCGGAGGACGATCTGGTTCGCTCTTTTCGGCAGCTCGCCGCGACGGAGAAGGAGATCAAAGACTCACCGCAACCGAGATTCGAACTGGAGATGGGGCTGATTGGGCTCGCCAGGCTGCGCCGACTGCGTCCGCTGGAAGAGCTGATCGGGCGGCTCGAAGTGCTTGCCGGACAACTTGAACCGGAGGGGAGCGGAGTGAAGAGGGTTGACCGGATCAGTCGCCCGGTGGAGGCACCGCCGCCGACGGTCGCACCGGTGGCGACAGCTTCGGCAGCCCCGCCTCCGCGCATCTCCACTGCCAGTCAGCCGGAGTCAGGCCTGCAGCCTCCGCCCTCGATCCGGATGGAAGCTCGCGTCGGGAGGTCTCCCGCCCCGGCTCCGCCCGCCGTCCCTCCTTCAGTTGGCGGATCAGGCGACGAAGCTGACCCCTTCTTCGATTCGGAGCCGATCGATCTCATTGGCTTTGACGACGATCCAGCCGGCAACACAAAGTCTCCACCACGATCGGTTGCGACAAAAGTTCACTCCGCGCCGATCTCCCAATCCACGCCTGCGGGAGCAGAGATTAAGGCTCTCTTCGACGAGCTGCAGAGGCTCAATCGGGGTCTGATCGAGACCGCGCTCGCCGGGGCCCAGCTTGAATACCAGCCCGGACTGCTTGTCGCCACCTTCGGATCCGACGATACCTTTGCGCAACGGATTCGAGACAGCGGTCAACTATTCCGATCGATCGGCGAAAAGCTCTTCGGAAAGCCGCTCCAGGTTGAGGTGCGCATCAGCGGCGAGGTCGCGCCGGTTGTCAACCAGGACGAACGGTCGCTCGAAATCCTCCGACAGCGAGCCATGGAGAACCCGGTTGTCCGGCGCCTCATTGAGCAGACAAAGGGAGAGATTACTCACGTCAACGAACGCAAGAAGTGATCCGTCCGCTCGTTGACACCAGGTTGGAGAGCCGCATAGACTGAGGTATCAGGTTTAGTCCATGGCGCGAACCTGAAGGAGTGTGAAGGGAGCGTAAAGGGAGATTGAAGGGAGATTGAAGGGAGATTGAGACGATGAAACTACCTGGCGGGATGAATATTCAGCAGATGATGCAGCAGGCACAGAAGATGCAGGAGCAGATGTCACGCGACATGCAGTCCCTGCGCGTCAATGCCTCGGCTGGTGGTGGAATGGTCGGAGTCGAGATGAACGGTCACAAGGAGCTCCTCTCGATCCGTATTGACCCGGAGGCGGTCAGTGATCTCGAAATGCTCCAGGATCTGATTGTCGCCGCCTGCAACGAGTGTGGACGGAAGATTGACGAGCATCTCCAGAGTCGTCTTGGAAGCGCCCTTGGTGGCCTTAATATCCCGGGGATGCCGGGGATCGAGTAGAAGGTACCACCTATGCTCGATTATGCGGAGCCGGTAACACGACTGATTGACGAGTTGAAGCGGCTGCCTGGGATTGGCCAGAAGTCAGCGCAACGGGTCGCCTTTCACCTCCTCAAGGCCAGCGCGGCGGAGGCCGACCGGCTCGTGGGTGCGATTCGGGATGTTAAAGACCGAATAATCTTCTGTACCATCTGCAACAACCTGACCGATACCGATCCCTGCCGTTACTGCGCCAGCCCAAGCCGCGACCGTTCCGTCATCTGCGTCGTCGAGGAGCCCTACAATCTGGTGGCGATCGAGAAGACTCGCGAATACCGCGGCCTCTATCACGTCCTGCACGGTGCGCTCTCTCCAATTCGGGGGATGGGCCCGGACGAGCTGCGAATCCGCAACCTGATCGAACGACTGCGCCCGGATGAGAACGGCGAGAGTGTTGTGGTTGAGATCATCCTCGCCACCAATCCCAACACCGAGGGGGAGGCAACCGCCAACTACCTCGCACGCCTTATCAAACCTCTTGGGGTCCGGGTGACCAGAATCGCCATGGGGTTACCGGTCGGCAGCGATCTCGAGTATGCCGACGAGGTGACGATGTACAAGGCACTCTCCAACCGGCACGAGGTGTAAGCTTGACCGACCACCTCGCCGACTACCTCGCTCTTCGCGAAGCCAATAACCGCCTCCGACAGGATGGAATCGAAACGATCTGGAACTCGCTGGAGTCGATTCTCACTCGACACAACGAGGATATCAGTGGTCAAGCTGGCCGGCATCCACTTCAGATTGGCCGGCAGGAGTGGCAGTTCACCCTCGACCAGTCGACCCTGATCGGTGAACGGCTTGGGCTCCGGCTCAATTTTCGCACCATTGTCTTTGAGATCGGCTGGCCGCGCCTGCCAGAACATGGCTATGTCCCTGGCGGAGGGCTTGCCCGCGGTCGGGTCGGTTTCAGTCAGAACACCATGCTCGACCCGCAACCTGTCGCCGGAATCGTTCTGCGAAGAGATCCCTCCGGCCTCTCGGCCCGCTGGTTTCTGATCGCACCGGATCACCAGACAGGATCGCTGGCCGGGATCGGTGAGGAACTGACCCCGGCACGCATCGGCCAGTTCGTCAACCTCCTCGCCGATTGACCCTCACCCCGTCCTGGAGAATGAAGCGGGAGCGGCCCGACGGTCGTCTCGCCACTCTTACTCCTTCCCGCGTTCCCACCCTCCGAGTCTGCCAGTCAGCCTTCACTCAGACCGGAGCGAGTGCGCCAAGAATGTGGTATCCATCATCGACGTAGATGATCTCTCCCGTGATTCCACGGCTCATCGAACTGACCAGAAAAAGCGCCGTGTCTCCAACCTCCGCCTGTTCCGTCGCCTTGCGCAGCGGTGCAATCTGGCGGTGATTATCGACCATCTTCGTGATACCGGAGACGCCACGCGCGGCAAGGGTTCGGATCGGACCGGCCGAGATTGCGTTGACTCGAATGCCACGCGGCCCGAGATCGTTGGCCAGGTATCTCACCGAGGCCTCGAGCGCCGCCTTCGCCACTCCCATCACGTTGTAATGCGGAACTACCCGCTCGGCCCCAAGGTAGGTCAGCGTGACGATCGAACCACCCGCGGTCATCAACGGCATCACTGCCCGTGACAATGCCACCAGCGAGTAGGCACTGATATCAAGCGCCGTCGCAAATCCCTGCCGTGTCGTTGCCACAAATTCGCCAGTCAACTCTTCCCGTGGCGCAAACGCAACCGAGTGAACGAGAAAATCGATCGTCCCAAACTCATCTCCCACCCTGCTCACAAAGGCCTCGATCTCGGCGTCACTGCTCACGTCACACGGGAAGAGCGTCGCCCCGTCCAGAGTGGCGACAAGTTCAGCAACATTCTCCCTCAACCGCTCGTTCTGGTAGTTGAAGGCCAACCTCGCCCCGGCGCGGGCCGCTGCTTCGGCGATCGCCCACGCGATGCTGTGCTTGTTGGCAACTCCAATGATCAACCCCTTCTTTCCTTCCAGTAACATATCTCTATACCCTCATTTTCTTGTACGATCCTGTTACAACCCAACATTATGGCACGGCTCAGGCCGCGCGCCTGCGGTGACGCGCGCCCTGCGGTGAAAAGATAGCATGAAGGAGCGCGCCACCCCTCATCCCTCCGGCCCTCGACCGGCCCTGATGCTCTTAATCCGGAGGAGCCTGCTCGAT
>JBEGMZ010000503.1:0-2903 GCA_041182745.1 Acidobacteriota bacterium | reverse complement strand
ATTATCGCCTGTCCACTCGAGTCGTCAACCACGCCACCGAAATCGCAGAAGGGAAGACCGGCGACAAACTTGATCTCAGGCAGCTGCGCCCCGTCAAAGATCCTGATCAGGGGTGAGTCGGAGTAATTTTGGCGCCAGACATCGAGAATGTCACTCCGCCGAATACCCGATCGGAGCCGGAGATAGATGGTCGAAAGTATGCCTCGATTGATCGGCAGGAGGTGGGGACTGAAGACCAGGCTGCCCCCTCCCGGCGGCAGCCCGAGCCCCTGCGAGATCTCCGGCCCGTGGCGATGACGAAAGAGGTTGTAGGCCCGCAGGCTCTCGCTGACCTCGACGAAATGGGTCGTCGCGGACGGTGACTTCCCCGCCCCGGTCACGCCTGACTTTGAATCGCTGATCACCGGTTGCGACTCGTCGATCAGTCCGGCCGCGATCAGTGGACGAACCGGCAGGATGATCGAGGTTGGATAGCAGCCCGGGTTGGCGATCAACCTGGCACCGGGAAGCTCTCTCCGAACCAGCTCCGTCATACCGTAGACCGCTGTGCCAAGCAGCTCGGTCGCCCGGTGCTCAAAACCGTAGAACTGTGGATAGAGCGACCCATCACGCAAGCGAAACGATCCACTCAGGTCGACCACCGTCGCCCCCGACTCGAGGAGTGGCGGAACAACCTCGTGCGAGAACTCGTTTGGCGTAGCCAGAAAGACCAGATCAGGCTCGAGAGCCGAGATCACCTTCTCGTCATAGGCCTGGCAATCGGCCGCCAGAACTCCACGCAATTGTGGATGAATATCGGTGAGCGGCGTCGTCTCCGCTCCGCGCGAGGCGAAGGCCCCGATGAGCTTCATCCCGCGGTGGGAGCTGATCAGTCGAATCAGCTCCCTTCCCGCATACCCTGTCGCCCCGGCCACGACCGTGCGCACCAGCTCTCCCATCCTTGCAACTCCTGTCTGCCCTCTGGCGCCCAGACCGACCGCCGGCTCGGCCACCGACTTTCGGTTACGCAATTCGTCAAGTTAAAAAATGGCAGTTTACACGAACCACGATCAATGACAAAGGGTGTGAGCAGCGGGCAGGCTCGGAACTTTTGGCCTGGCTCCGCCTTCGCGGAGCCGGCCGCGTCATTGTCCGGGCCCCCGCCGCGGATGACGAGAGATATCTCCGTTTTTTGTAGCTCAATACCTCGATCGGGCGGAGGGGATATGCCGCGCAACTTCGAGCCGCTTTGCAAATGCCGTGGAGTGTGGTTGACAAAATGATTGATGGAAATATAATTACACACTTTGTCAGATTCTGGTGTCGATGTCACTTGTTCGCGTCAGGGTTTACATACACCGAGAGTGTCGTTCGTCGGTCGGTTTTTTGTCAGTTATGAAAATATCGCTCGTTCGTCTGCCCAAGGATGGTCTGAAGTTCGATCATCGCTATGCCGATGGCGAGCTCGACCTGACTGGTCGTGACTTTGAGATCGCGACACCGGTAACCATCAGCGGAAGGCTCGACCGCACCGGGGTTGAGGTTAGGATGCGCTGCTCGCTTCAGACCGCGTTGCACTGTCCGTGCGACCGATGCCTGCGGGATATTGTGCTGCCGGTCGACCTCCCTCTCGATCTGATATACCTGCCGGTCGGCCTCGATAATCAGCGATCCGGCGAGATTGAGCTCAACGGACGTGATCTCGATTCGTCGGTATACGAGAACGAAGAGATCGACCTTGACGCGATGGTCATCGAACAGCTTGAGTTGAGCATACCCCTGCGACTGGTCTGCCGCGAAGACTGTCGCGGACTGTGTCCGCAGTGTGGAATCGACCTCAACGCTGAAGAGTGCAATTGCGAAGCACCGATTGATCCTCGCTGGGAGATTTTAAGATCATCCGGCGCAGAGCCTGAGAAAACCTAGCGGTCTTTACCAGCGGTCTTTAGTTGATCGCTGAATCCGAAGTTAGTCAGGAGTTAAAAATGCCAAATCCCAAAAGAAGACATTCCAAGTCACGCAGCCGCAAGCGTCGGACTCACGACGCCTTGAAGAGGACAAGCCTCGCCTCCTGTTCGAATTGTGGCGCCATGCGCCTGCCGCACCGCGTCTGCCCTTCCTGTGGCTACTATGACGGGCGGGTAGTGATCGACAAGCAGGGGCTCTAACCCTTGATTCGGAGGGATGGATTTGACCGGAGTCCGGTGCCAGTTCCATCCCTCGGTCTGTTTATGAAGACCCTTCCCGATGCTGACTACCATTGCGGTTGACGCCATGGGCGGAGACAATGCTCCCGCCATCGAGGTCGAAGGTGCGATCCAGGCGGCACGAGACCTGCGGGTGAAGATCATCCTCGTTGGACAGGAGGATCGGATCCGGGCGGAGCTTGTTCGTCTTGGCGTACCAAATCCTCGTGAGAAGCGCCTGCATATCGACATCGTCCCGGCGAGCGAAGTGATCACGATGGATGACCCGGTAGCTCATTCGGTGCGACGGAAACGTGATTCGTCGATCCGGGTGGCGGCGCGGCTGGTCCGGGAGGGAAAAGCGCACGGACTGGTCAGTGCCGGAAATACCGGGGCGGTGATGGCGACCGCCAAGCTCGTTATGGGAACCCTTCCATCGGTCGACCGACCAGCGCTAGCCGGAATCTTTCCAACACTTCGCGGTCGCGGCACCGTGCTGCTCGATGTCGGCGCCAACGCCGAGTGCAAGGCCCACCACCTGAAACAGTTTGCGATAATGGGGGCGATCTATTCACGATCGATCCTCGGGGTGCGCAGTCCGAAGGTTGGACTGATGAGCATCGGCGAGGAGGAGATGAAGGGGACGGAGCTGATCCGGGAGGCAGCGGCGCTTCTCAAATCGGCACCGATCAACTTCGTTGGAAACGTCGAGGGGCGCGACATCTTCACCGGCGACGT
>JBEGMZ010000502.1:0-5174 GCA_041182745.1 Acidobacteriota bacterium | reverse complement strand
CGATAACAATCAAAAACTTTGGCCGCCGCAGGAGGATCGCTCAAGCACTACACGCGCGGCTTTACGGTCAGCTCCTCTTTCGACTTGTCCCGGGTGTCCAGCTTGCCAGTGCCTTTTGCTGGTTGGACGATGCTGCGGACAAGCATTACTCTCTTCAACAAGTCGAACCAGAATGGCGCACCGAGGGTTGCTGCGAAGGCGGTCACCAGCCATCCGACGATGAACGACGCCATCTCGATAATATTTTCACCGGCAAACCGATTCGGCTCTCCTGATTTGAGAAGCCGCGGTCTCTTCTCCTCGCTCCATCCGATCGGAAGTTGCGTCGCTTCCAGTGCCAGCTTAGCCTTGTCAAAGCCTTCCACGTCATCTCGTTTTGCCGCTTCAGTAGCCTGGGCGACGAGGACATCCCGCACCGCGCCATTTCGATAGAGGTAGTCTGCAATCCGGAAAGTATCGACATTTATCAGGACCGAGACCGTAATGGCGATGCCAAAAATTATCCAGCTGGTGTGTCGCCGATAACGAGCGGATACCGCATCCATCGCTGAATTGAACCACGCCTCGATGCTTTCACGAACTTTGTCCATCTCGCCATCGGCATTATCAAGCGCCACCAGTAGCGTCCTCTTCACTGTCTCATTTTCGATCTTGTTCAGGCTCTGCCGCAACGACTCGATTGTAAGCTGGCCCGGTTCAGCAGCCCGTTCCGGCACCGGCCGACGCACCACGAGGTCGATCAAAGTCAGGGCAAAGGTTGCCGAAGGAATATGCTCAGGAAGATACCGACGGGGGACGATTCTGCTCAGCCTGAGGAACCTGTTGGTCTGCCCACCTTTCGGGTCCTGACCTTTTCCGGCATACGATCCGGGGTAAAGAACACTGATCAAAGGATGGACATATAACTCGTCAATGCGAAGTTTGTTGGGTGCCGTTTTACCTTGACCTCCGCCTTCACCCTCGACAGAATCTGCCGGCTTATCTCTATCCGCAACGCCGAACAGCTCGCCAATTGCAGCTTCGAGGTTGGCCCCGCGACGGTTCAGAATGGTCTCGATCGACTCACGAATGATCGAACAGACCATACAGATCAGGAGGTATAGAAAGATAACGCCGATGAATACATCAATCATTCGCAGGTCAAGCATATTGACTCCACTCGGTTTAGTCGGTGATGTCGTCGGACGGTCTGCAGAGTTGCGGCTCGGATCAGAGAGGCGGCAATGGCAAACTCGCACCGATCACGACGCCGGACAGCGAAACGGCCCCCTCCACGCAGCGATTTTGCCGAAGCAAAGCCCTCACGTCAATCCCGTCTGGCAGAAGTCACTCCATTGCTCACATCAGTGGTGCAATTCATCGCCGCAGCAAAACCTGGAGACCCGCGCATCGAGGCACGTCGGCGCTTGTCCGGCCTCGCACCTGCCCTCACTGGCGGAGACCATCTGGTGCTCCATCACCCCGGAACTCTCTGCGCGGGTGAAGCCGCACAGCTATTTTGATCTGAGAGTGAAATTTTATGATTGACTTCTCAGTCGATTTTAATTAGATTCCCGGCTGTGCGATTGCCATTCGTGTTCATCACGATTGTGACATCCCCGACCCGTCGGCATTGCACAGCCTGCTCAGACTTCCCCGTTAAGCCAGCGGCATCAGACCAGCAGCGATTGAATCAGCAGTGATTGAAATCGATTATTAGCCTAAGATTTGTGGAACCGAGGTGCGATCCTGACGAATATGCCAGGCTGCTCATCGGCTGTCTTGTGAATATGTGGGGCAACGAGCCAGGAGAGCTGCCGCTCTGCACAAGATCCGCATAACATTCATCTGAGAGGCAGGTGGAGAGTACCGTTCTGGTCGGTCGACTCTCCAGCCAGTCCTCTTACCATTTGCCAATTTTCCGGAGGTTGAAGATGTCTGATATCGAACTGAACGTAAACTACCTTGTCGCCTGCATCGACTCGATAAATCAGTTGAAGGATATACCGGCAGCTGACGAGTTGAAGACGCTCGTCAACGAATGGGTCGACAAAAAAGTGGCTGATACAGTCAATGATCCGGCGGTCAGCCTGAAGGTCTACTGTAACTGGAAAAAGATGGCCGGTGACAACAGTTCGGATCAGATGGCGACATGGCTGGACAGCATGCCGACGGCAGAGTCATCGAACGAGATTGCCAATCTGCTCCACACCTGGATCAGGGAGAAGCTTTCCGATGCGCTCGCCCAGCCCGAGAACCGCATGGCGCTCTTCCGGAGCTGGCTTTCGATCTCGCCGCAGAATGTCAGCAACACGTTCAACATCGTCACCGACAACTCTGCCGTGGAGGAGGAGGGTCGGACAGTTGGTGAGACCGGAAGCCTCAACTGGCCACGGTGGTAGGCCGGGAAGAGGATCGATCAGAAGTCAGCTCTCGCTGCGCAGAGATTCGAGTATCGGAGAGTTGACCGCGGCCCGAACCGCGAGGAGCGAGGCGCCGCATCCGGTCACGACGACGGCGATGAGGATAAGTCCGAGGGAGGCAAGGGAGGCGAGGGAGACTTCGCCTCCTCGTTCCGTAAGGGCCGGAAGGATCGCGAGGAGCGCGGAGACGATACCAGCCAGCAGACCGCTCGCGAGAAGCAGCAAGTTCTCAGCGAGGATTATTACGGCAAGATGAATCCGGCGATAGCCGACAGCCATCAGGAGCGCCAGTTCACGGCGGCGCTCAAGGACATTCCGGAGCAGGACGGCACCGAGTCCGATCGTCCCAAGGAGGAGGCCCAACCCGCCGATCGATTGAAATGTCGACAGGTAGGTGTTTTCAACCTCGTGGAAAGAGGCCTGTTTCACTGCCGCATTGGTTGCATCCAGACCGTAATCACTCAGCCGATCCTCGAGCATGGCACTGACCGCGGCAAGGTCACCGAGCCGCGACAGGGGGATTTCGACCCCGAACCAGCGATATCCCCCATCATTGGGGTAGAGTCGGACAAAATGGGACTCGGACATCAGCAGCTCACCCTGGAGGAGACTGTCGGCGAGGGCGGCGACAATCCTGACCTCGACTGGCTGGCCGTTGCCGGCGGTGATTGGAAAGACCTCCCCAAGCCGGCGATGCAGGACATAGTTCATCGAATTGGCGTCGACAATGATCGGAACCGGGCCATCCTGTCGGTTGAGAAGCTCCCACGGATTGGTGAGTGGTTCGATCGCCGACTTGAAGGTGAACCGGTTGGCAGCGACAAATTCAGGCGGCAGACCAAGAACACGCGGGTGGCGCGGCTGGTAGAGGTTGAGACAGCTGGTATCATCGCCGGCGTGAAGCCGCAGGCGCGTCAGGCGAATGTCGTTCAGCAGGGGGTCGGTAAGATTGAGTGCCTCACGCCCATCCGCGAGGTCCGGGTTGTCGGCAATCGGGAATAGCGACTCCGCAATAAGAGTGAAGCCGCCGGTACCGGAATATAGATCGGTTACTGGTATCGCCTCTCCACGTCGAAAAGACTCGACGGAGACGATAATGAAGGTGGCGGCAGCGATGAGGGCCACCGAGAGAAGGCTTCGCGCCGGACGGGTCTGGGCGCTGCGCCATCCAAGTGCCGCGAGCCCACGCCAGCTTTGTGACGACCGGAGTACCGGACTGGCAGCTCTTCTTTCAAGGCGAAGCCACCAGTCCCAGATGGTGAGCAGGGAGAGCAGCAGCAAGGAGCCGGCGCCAAAGAATCCACCGGCTGGCTGGATGGCTCGGGCTGCGGCCAGCAGAATCAGCAGCACCCCGGCGAGGGCAAATGAGAGCGCAAGCAAGGGTCGCAGCAGACGGGCGCGGCGATCGAGCGGGTGACGGGGAGAGGCGATGACTCCGGCCAGCTGGCGGCGCGGAGAGTCAAGCCGAATCGTGTGAAGAGTCCACCGGATACAGAGTACCGCCGCACTGAGCCCGCCAAGCAGTCCGGCCAGCAGGGATAGTGGGTCGAGGCGAAGCCCAAGCAGCCGCGTCCCGACAGCTCCTACCCAGACCGTGCGGAGCCCGATGATCATCAGGGCAGCGTAGATGACCGCACCGACAAGACCGGCCAGGCCACCGAGAAGCGCCAGCAATACCCCCTCCTGAAGAAAGATTGAGCGGATCGTCGATGGAGGGTATCCAAGGGAACGGTAGAGTCCAATCTCACGCGAACGCTGCTCAATACCCAGTCGGAAGAAGAGTACGACAAGCAGCAGCGCTGAGACGACGAGAAAGAAGCTGAAGTAGCTGAAGTAGGCGCCGAAGTCGGTCGCACCGTGCGAGGCCTCTGCCGCAAGTTCCCGCACCGGAATGGAGCTGAAGCCACCCAGTTCCGGACCGAGTGATCGGCTGATGGCGGCGGTCACCGCCGACTCATCGACCGCACCAAGCCGGATCGAGGTCAGCCCTCCGTGCCTCGTCGCCCAGAGCGGGCGGGCATCATCGAGAAGCAGAAAGGCCTTCGGGGTTGCGCGGTAGCGATCCCAGTACTCCTCATCAACCTTCCGCACCCGTCCGAGGTCGAGCGGAAAGGGTGGATCCCAATCCGACAGGCTCTCGGCACCGGTGATCCCGGGATACTCCGGCGCGAGGTGGCGATCAGCCGCCAGTCCAGTCATCGGTACGATACCCGCCAGCCGAAACGTGGTTGAAGCGGTCGCGAGGCGCCCTTCATCCTTCCAGACGTAGTAATCGAGCGTCACCTCGTCTCCGACCCGAGCCGCAAGGTCACGGGCAGCCCAGTCATTGAGGAGAATGGGCGGTCGATCGGCAGCGGCGGAAGGAACCAGTCCGGGCAGCAATCCTGAATCGACGGCAGTAACGAGTGAATAGGGCACCTCTCGCTCCCCAATCCGGAGAGCGTTGGCGAGGTAGCTCAGGAACGAGTCGGACCGGAGACCAAGATCGGCGGCCGTCTGGCGGATTACCGCCGCGAGCGGGTCACTGATGATCGCACTCTCCGTCTCAACCGAGATGGTCGTATCCCCACCATCGGTCGGAAGCCGCCGAACCTTCACCCCGAGGTCGGCGGGAGTAAAGTGATCCCGAATCAGCTCATCGGCAATGCGGCGCGAATCGGTCACCCCCGGACGCACCGCGAGGAGCAGCGTATTGACCCGGCCATCCTGGTCAAGGTTACGCTGCAGCTCGTCAAGCGGCATAAAGATCGCACGAACTGCTCCCTGCCGGGG
>JBEGMZ010000501.1:0-7314 GCA_041182745.1 Acidobacteriota bacterium | reverse complement strand
CGTAATGACCTCGCCCTCGCCCTGATCCAGCTCCGGCGGGCGGATGAGGCGATAAGTGAGCTGCGCCAGGCCCTCGCAATCGCGGCCGATGATCGGCCAACGCTCCACAACCTCGGCCTTGCCCTGATGCAGAAAGCCGATTACACGGCAGCAATCATCACCTACCGGCGCCTGCTTGAACTGGCGCCTGAAGATGCCGAGGGATTCTATAACCTCGGACTGGCGCTCAAGTACAAAGACGACTTCGACTCCGCCGTGACGGCCTTTCGCCGTGCGATCGAACTTCAGCCAGCCCTGCCCGAGGCCCATTACTCGCTGGGCGTCACCCTGCTCCAGCAGTCGAAGATCGATGAAGCCGCGAAGGCCTTCCGGGGCGCGATCGGCTCGAAGAGCGACTTTGCCGAGGCCCGCTACATGCTCGGCACGACCCTCCAGCAGCAGGGCGATCTCGCAACCGCGATCACTGAGCTGCGGGCGGCGATCGCAATCGCTCCGCAAAGCCCGCAGTACCACAACGCTCTTGGGGCGGCCCTCCGCCAACAGGGAGACCTCGCCGGCGCTCGAACCGCGCTGGCTGAAGCGGCGCGGCTCAATCGACTCAAGTCCGATCGCCAGGCGGCCCTCTTCGCACTCAACGCCGGAGCAAAACTGTTGCGTGAGGGAAAGGTCACGCCCGCCATCGAACGGCTCTCCGAAGCGACCCGGCTCGATCCAACCAACGCCGAAGCCCACCAGCAGCTCGCGCTCGCACTTCGCAAGGCCGGCCGCCTTCGGGAAGCCTCCGCCAGCCTTCGTCGCGCCCGCGAACTTGCCCCTCCTTCCAAGCCCTGATAAGGACCGCCAATCCCGCTGAAGCCTCGCATGCACAATAACTGATCGGCATTCTCCCGAAACTGTTTGAATCCGGACGGTTTTGGTAAATAATCTCCTCCGCGAACTCTCCCTTTTCACATTTTATCGACGAGGTGAACTTATGAAACGACCTGTAATGAGTCTGATTCTGCTGATTCTCACCGCGAGCATCGGGCTGTCCGGCGGTGAGCGGCGAATAACGATCGAAGACGCGCTCTCCGTGAAGACCATCAGCTCCCTGCAACTGTCTCCGGATGGCCGACAGGTCGCTTGTACGATCAGCGAGTGGGACCGCAAGGAGAACCGACGTGTCAGCCACATCTACCTGCTCCAGGTCGAGAGTGGGAAGTCGATCAGAATGACCAATGGCGAGAAGGGCGAGAACGCTCCGCAATGGTCACCCGATGGGCAGCGGATCGCCTTTCTTGCCGAACGCGACAAGGGAACACAGATCTGGATCATCTCCGCCAATGGTGGCGAAGCGGAAAAGCTGACCAGCGAAGAGAATGGAGTGACCTCATTCCAATGGTCACCCGACAGCCGGCAGATCGCCTTCATCACTCGTGACACGCCAGCCGACAAGGAGGCACGCGAAAAACGGAAGCGCGACAAGTTCGACACGATCACGATCGACCGTGACCTCACCTACGCTCACCTTTGGACAATCAGCACTGTAAACCGTGAGAAGAAGCGGCTCACCACCGGCAGTTTCTCCGTCGAGACCCCACGCTGGTCACCCGACGGCCAGTCGATCGTCTACGCCGCCTCCAGCGCTGGCGCGCAGGAGAGTATCTTCACCGATATCTCGAACGATCGCGACACCGACCTCTTCATCATCCCCGCTGGCGGTGGTGCCGCCCGCCAATTGACGACCAATCCGTTTGCCGACGCCAATCCCCAGTGGGCACCTGATGGTCGATCGATCGCCTACACCGCCGGCACCAACTCCTGGGCCTCGAAGATCGACATTATGCTCATCCCCGCCGGCGGTGGTGAGCCGCGGAACCTGACCTCCCGCTTCAGTGAGTCGGCCGGCAACTCCCTCAACTGGTCTCCGGATGGCCGACGAATCTACTTCAGCAGCGGGCTTGGCGTCTACGCTCAGGTCAATACCGTCACGACGGCCGATGGATCGATCACGCCCGTTCTCTCTGGCAACCGCAACTATGGCCAGTTCGATCTGGCCGCGAACGGTCAGCGGATCGCCTTCACTCTCAATGACAGCCGGACTCCGGACGATATCTGGACCGCCAGTCCCGGCGGAGGTGAGATGCGCCAACTGACAACTCTCAATCCCCAGACGAAGGAGCTGGCGATCGCCGAAAGCGAGGTGATTCGGTGGCGTGGCCCGGACAACTTCGAGATCGAGGGGATCCTTCTCAAACCGCTCGGCTATGAAGCCGGACGGAAGTACCCGCTCATCCTCCAGATTCACGGAGGCCCCTACGGCCGCTTCTCCGACAACTTCAACGCGCGCAATCAGGTCTGGGCTGCCAACGGTTACGCCGTACTCATGCCCAATCCACGCGGCTCGACCGGCTACGGCAACCCGTTCACCATTGCCAACATCGGGGACTGGGGCGGCAAGGACTATCAGGATGTCATCGCCGGTGTCGATGCCGTCATTGTCCGCGGCATCGCCGATCCGCAACGCTGCGTCGTCATGGGTGGCAGCTACGGCGGATTTATGACCTTCTGGACCGTCACGCAGACCGACCGCTTCAAGGCTGCGATCGGCCACGCCGCGATCAGCGACTGGTACAGCTTCCACGGTCAGAGCGATATTCCAGGGCTGATGGAGTACGGATTCAAGGGCACTCCGTGGGATGTGCCGGAGAACTATCGCCGCTGGTCCCCAATGTCGCACGTCAGGAATGTCCGGACTCCGCTCATGATCACCCACGGCGAGCGCGACCTGCGCGTCAACATCCAGCAGGGAGAGCAGTTCTACCGTGCTCTCCGCAAACGAGGAGTCGAGGTCGTCTTCCATCGCTACCCGCGTGAAGGACACGGAATCCAGGAGCCCAACCATATCATCGACCTGACCGCCCGTCAGATCGAATGGTTCGATTCTCACCTCGGGATCAGCCGTGAAGCTGCCAGCGTCAAGCAATAATGAGTGATACCACTACTTTTGTGGAATGCTGTCCTGGCAGCATCAAAGGAGGCTTATGAAGAGAGCATTTTTGACCATCCTGATGGCACTGGTCGTCATACCATCACCGGCTGCAGCCAGCGAACCGGCCGCACCTGCCACGGACTCCGAGAGCACGATCGCTGCACCGGTGACCACTCCACCGCCGGTCGAGTCAGGACCAGTCGCCGTCCCCGAACCATCGGAGAAGGCGGTTCGCTACCACCGTGGTGGCCTCTGGATCTGGCTCTTCGAGATGGCGATCGGGCTGCTCCTGCCGGTACTCTTCCTCTTCACCGGCCTCTCAGCCCGCATCCGTGACCTCGCCGGAAGGATTGGACGACGCTGGTTCTTCACCATCGCCATCTACATTGCCCTCTTCTCACTGCTCTCGGCGGTGATCGAACTGCCGCTCAGCTACTACACCGACTTTGTCCGCCAGCACGAGTACGGTCTCTCCAACCAGACCTTCGCCAAGTGGCTCAAGGACTCTCTGCTCAGTCTCGGGCTGGGAATCGTCATCTCAGCCCTCTTTCTCTGGGTGCCCTACCTGCTGCTTAAACGCAGCCCACGTCGCTGGTGGCTCTACACCGGGCTGCTGGCCATCCCCTTCCTGCTCCTCATGATCCTCGTCCAGCCGATCTGGATCGATCCGCTCTTCAACAAGTTCGGGCCAATGAAGAACCATGCCCTCGAGACCCGCATTCTCAGTCTGGCCGAGCGAGCAGGAATCGAGGGCAGCCGCGTCTTTGAGGTTGAGAAGAGTGCCGACACCAACGCCCTCAACGCCTATGTCACCGGCTTTGGCCAGACCAAGCGGATCGTCCTCTGGGATACGACCATCTCCCGTCTCTCCGAGGAGGAGCTGCTCTTTGTCATGGGCCACGAGATGGGCCACTATGTCCTCGGTCACATCTGGAAGCTGATCGGTTTCATCGCGACGCTGATCCTCCTCACCCTCTACCTGATCTACCGCACCTCGGGTTGGATGATCGCCCGCTATCGGGAGAGATTCGGCTTCGATTCACTCGCCGACATCGCCTCGTTTCCACTGCTCATCCTGCTCTTCAGTGGGTTCTTTCTGGTCGTGCAACCGGTCATGATGGCCTTCAACCGCTCGGCTGAGCACGAAGCCGATCGCTTTGGCCTCGAGATCACCCGCGATAACCGTAACGCCGCAACCGCTTTCGTCAAGCTGCAGCAGGATAACCTCGCCATTCCCCGCCCGCACTGGCTCGAGAAGATGTGGCGCGCCAGCCACCCCCCGCTCGGCGAACGGATCGACTTTTGCAATGCGTACCGTCCCTGGGAGACGGGAGTGCCTCTGCAGTATGACCACCTCTTCCGCGAAGTGAAGTGAGCTGAACTGAAGTTGAGCCGGCCTCCTGCCGGATCTTACGATTCCTGATCATGCTCTGATCAGACTCCAAGGATCCGGCAGAGCTCTCCAAATGGCATCACCCGCACTCCATCCTGCTGATACGACCGCTCACCCCGATGCACCTGGTAGAGCTCCCGACAACTCACCCGATCTCGAAAATAGAGCAGACTCGGACTCGCCGCCCTCTCCCCCGATTTACACTCGACCATAAGCACCGGGCGCTTGTTCTTCAGCACGACAAAATCGACCTCGTGCCCCTGCTGATCACGCATAAAACGGAGCTCCATCTGATGCCCCTCCGTATCCTCTACCAGATGGCAATACTTGAGCAGATGCGATGCCACCAGATTCTCAAAACGCGCTCCCGGACTCTCAATCACTGACCAGTCCCAGAGATAGAGCTTCTGCTGCTTCCGGTTGGCCTTGATCTTCGGCGGCCCGTAGGGCGCAACCAGGTAACACTGATAGACCGAACCAAGAATGTCGATCCAGTTGGCGATCGTGTGTGGTGACTTGGCCAGATCTTCGGCAATTGAATTGAGCGAGAGCAACGAGCCGACTTTTGACGGCAGGAGATCGGCCAAAAGCTCCAGTTGGGTGTAGTCCTTCAGATTGGTCAGATCCCGCAGATCCTGGTGAATGACCCGCGCCATCCGCTCCCGTCGCCAGATCCGCGCAAATCGCGCCGTATGCCTGATAAAAGGCTCCGGGAAACCTCCATACTCGAGCAGGGCCTCCAGCGTCGCCGGCCGGTACTCGGCATCAACTTCACCAAATGAGAACGGATGGAGGCGGAAATAGTGGTAGCGGCCGAAGAGTGAGTCCCCTCCCCGCCGGAAGAGATCGAGCCGCGCCGACCCGGTGACGATGAACCGGAGCTGCCCGGCATTCTTATCGTAGAGCCCCTTGAGCAGACTTCGCCACTGCGGATACTTGTGAACCTCATCCAGCACCAGCGTCCCTGACTCGGCCGGAAAGCGATGTGACTTGATCTGTTCCCGATCGGCCAGATCGTCCCACGAGTAATAGTCCCGCGGGGCGGTGATAAACTCCTTCGCGAGGTAGGTCTTTCCTACCTGCCGCGGTCCGCCGATGAAGACCATCCGCTGGTCGAGCCACTCCTGCACACTCGATTTGAGATACCTCTCAATTTGCATACTACTGCATTCTACACCGGGTAAGAATGCAGTCAACTACATTCTTATCTGGGCATTTGGGGCGGTTCACGAACCGCCCCTACATTCGTGTTATTTCATTGGGATCGATGATCGCAACGATGTATCGTGTTTATTCGAGACCTGTGTTGGTGTGGTTCAGGAGACCGTTTCCAGATCAGTCAGATCCTCGACGTCGGCAATCCTGGCAAGCATTCCGGTGTAGACCTGAAGTTCCCCTTGCAGCTCCACCAGCTCCTGCCGGAACTCGCGGCACTTGGCGGGGTCGTCGAAGGCTCCGGCCAGCGAGAGGCGATGCCACTTTGCGGTAAATGGCCGGATCACCTGATTGAGAACGACAATTGCAATCTTCGTGAACTGGATACAGCCCGGACCATTCTTCTTGATGATCTCGCGGGTCTCTTTAAAGATGGAATAGAGGCTGGTAAGGGCTGTCTTCTCATCCCCTTCATGGTCAGCAAGAGGCTGGGTCGTGATCCGCGTCAACAGCTCAACATAGAGATCCCAGGCCGCCGCCTTGTCCTCCTCACGAAACTCAAACTCGACAGAAAGAAACTGGGCATTGATCTGCAGCTTCTTGAACTTGAAATTACCCAGGAAATCGATCAGCTTCATTCTCTTTACCCCCCGCCCAGGTTGCTTAATCCCGATCTTGATGGAATCCCGGGCCTTAACATTTCAGTTGACGTGGTGTTAAATAATTACTTGTTGCTAAACCGAGCAATCGCCTCAACCAGCTAGATCTTATCACGATGCCGATTGAACAGAGCAGACGAATTACCCTGGATACGCCGCGCGAGGAGCGCCGGCCAACTATCTTTGTCAGCTATTCGCGCCAGGATACGGAGATTGCAGATCGCCTGATCAACGATCTGGCTCGAGCGGAGCGTGATTACTGGCTCGATACGACCGCGATCAAGGGTGGCGACGACTGGATTTTGACCATTGCCGAGGGAATCCGTAACTCCTACGCCATGATCGTCATCGTCACCGCCAACTCACTCGACAGCCGCTGGGTCCGTGACGAGATCCTTTGGGCCCGCCGCAAGAAGAAGCCGATCATACCAATCCTCTTCGCCGACGTTGAAGAGATGGATCAGTACCTGCTGCTGGTCAGTTACCAGGAGATCGACTTCTTCGAACAGGACTACCAGAGGGCGTTCGACTGGCTGCTCAAGTCACTGCCACCGGTTCCGGGTGGTGAGCGGAAATATGCCCCTGATCAGCGCCGTCTTGAGCTGGACTACCTCGATCGGCTTGGCCTCACCGAACTGATTGCGACAGAGAAGTACACCACCCTCTCCGGTGAGTTCGAGATGCGACCAGTCGAGATGACCGCTGAGTACGAGCATCGCCCCTTCGGCCTGCTCGACTTCGACGAAGCCACCCCACGCCAACGGAGCATCGGACGTTTCACCGACGCCATCGGCAAGATCCTTGAGATCCGCCGGGCAGTCCTGCTCGGCGAACCGGGGGGTGGCAAGACAACTACTCTTCTCAAACTGGCGAGCCACCTCCTCGAAAAGGCCCAGCAGGATCCGCAGCAGGCAGTCCCGCTCTTCATCCGGCTCGGCCGCTGGACCACCGCCGAGCAGCCCCTCGCCGACTTCATCGCCCAGGAACTCGGGCCGCTTGGCGCGCATCTCGACTCGCTGCTCGCCCGGAAACGGGCCGCCCTGCTCCTTGACGGACTCAACGAGCTGCCCACCAGCCAGCGCGAGCAGAAATACCCGCAGGTCAAGAGCCTGGTCGACCAGCACCCGGGCCTTATC
>JBEGMZ010000500.1:0-3235 GCA_041182745.1 Acidobacteriota bacterium | reverse complement strand
GATTGGGACAGGCGTCTTTCTGAAGACGGCGATCATGGCGCAGGATGTTGGTTCACCGATGCTGGTGCTGGGGGCATGGGTGGCGGCGGGGCTGCTCTCACTGGCTGGAGCGCTGACGTACGCCGAATTGGGGGCGATGCTGCCGCACGCCGGAGGTGAGTACGTCTACCTGCGTCAGGCCTATGGCGAGACCACGGCCTTTATGTTCGGCTGGATGCGTTTTGCGGTCGCCGGCAGTGGATCGATCGCAATTCTGGGGACAGGATTCGCGACCTTCCTCTCGGCGGTTCTGCCGCTCCGGACCGTCTGGATTGAGCATCAGTATCGGTTTCTTGGGCAGACGATCGACTGGCGACTTGGGACTTTGCAGCTCGTGGCGGTGGCGGTCATCCTCGTCTTCGCTGCGGTAAACTGTCTGGCGGTGGCGCTGGGTGGAAAGGTCCAGTCGGCGCTGACGGTGCTGAAGATCGCCGGTATCGTGGTGGTTGTCGGGGGAGTGTTTCTCTTCTCAAATGGGGCCTCGTGGGACCATCTGGCGACGCCAGCCGGCGGATCCGGATCGGTTGGAGGGATCGCGGCCTTTGGCACGGCGATGATGGCGGCGCTCTGGGCCTACGATGGATGGAACAACATGCCGATGGCCGCTGGTGAGGTGCAGAATCCGGGGCGGAACATTCCGCGGGCGCTGATCCTTGGGATGATCGCGGTGACACTGATCTACTGCATTGCCAACCTCGCCTACTTCTATGCGCTGCCGTTCGCGGAGGTGATCACCTCGAGTTCAACGAGGTACCGGGATGCGTTGCCGGTGGCAACCAAGGCGGCGCAGACCTTCCTCGGTGAGTATGGAGGACGCATCGTCTCAATCGCCTTCATCCTCTCGGCGATGGGAGCGCTGAATGGGTCGATCCTGGCCAATGCACGGGTACCATACGCAATGGCCCACGACGGGCTCTTCTTCTCGCTCATGTCACGACTCCACTCAGTCAGCCGGGTCCCGGTGGCGGCGATACTGATCCAGGCAGTCTGGGCCTGTGTCCTTGCGCTCTCCGGGACGTTCGATCAGCTGACCGACTATGTCATCTTCGCATCGTGGATCTTCTATGGTCTGGTTACCTCGTCGGTCTTCGTGCTGCGCCGCAAGCTGCCGGATGTTGAGCGACCCTACCTGACAATCGGATACCCACTGGTACCACTGGTCTTCGTCGTGGTAGCCGGCTGGCTGGTGGTCAATTCACTCTTTACGCGTCCGGTCGAGGCCTTCGTCGGACTCGGTCTGATCGCGCTTGGTCTGCCAGTCTATTTCTACTTTCGTCGGCAAAAGTCACGAGGTGTGTGATGAAAAGGCTTCTTCCGCTGCTACTTCTGCTCTGGCCACTCGCCATTTCCGGGCAGACCGCCGGGCCGGAGACCAAGGTCGAGAAGGGGCGGATCAATGGCGCTGATTTCCGTATCGAAGTGCCGCCGGGTGACCTGAAGGGACTGGTGATCTATTGCCACGGTTACCAGCTCTCGGCGCTGCCATACAGCTTTGATTCAGCCCGGGCGGGTCTTCTGCGAAATGTCTTTCTGTCACGGGGCTACGCGGTCGCCGAGTCGGCTTATGCGCGTCAGGGGTGGGCAGTCAAAGAGGCGGTCGAGGATACCGAAGCGCTCCGGCGTTACTTTGTTCAGACCTATGGGGCGCGAGGAGAGACGGTCGTCCTTGGTCACTCGATGGGAGGGGTGATCACGCTCGCGACGATCGAGAAGTATCCGGAGGTCTACGATGGCGCACTGCCCATGTGCGGACCGCTGACACCCTCGATCAACGGTCTTCAGGAGCGACTCTTCGATCTGCTGGCAACCTTCGACTTTCACTTTCCCGGCATAGTTGGTTCGCTCACCGATCTTCCAAAGGGAGCCCGGCTTGACGGGGCTAAGATCAGAGCCGCCGTTGTCGCCGCCCCGGATCGGGCGCGCCGCTTTGCTCAACGCTACAGCCTGGCTTCATCCGACGACCTGGTCGGAGTCCTGACCTTCTTCTACGAGATCAACCGCGAGATTCAGGAGCGGGCCGGTGGCAACCCCTTCGACAATCAGGACGTGATCTACGACGGCTTCGAGGATGACCTCGCGCTCAACCGTGGCGTGAAGCGGTACCGGGCGCAGCCAAAGGCGCAGGAGTATCTGCGTCAGCACTACTCACCCACCGGGCGCATCTCCGACCCGGTGCTGACCCTTCACACCATCTATGACCAGCTGATCCCGGGGCGCTTTGTCAGCCAGTACGAGGATATTGCGCGTCTGGTCGGGACCGAGGATCTGTTTGTTGCGAAGTATGTCAATATGCGTGGCCACTGCAACTTCACCCCGGAGCAGACGGGGATGGCCTTCGATCAACTGCTGAAATGGATCCGGGAGAAGACCCGACCTGAACCGGGAGAGCTTCGATAGAATCACTCCCGGGGATCAATATCATACGGAAATAGTCTATGAATCCAGTCGATCTGACAATACTTGTCGCCTATCTCGTGGGAACTGTCCTCTTCGGTGCCTGGTTCTCCAGTTCGCAAAAGAACGTGAAGGACTACTTTGTCAGCGGGCAGCAGGTGCCGTGGTGGGCGGTGATGGGTTCGATCGTCGCGACTGAGACGAGCACCGTGACCTTCATCAGCGTGCCGGGTTATGCCTATCTCCGTGACTTCACCTTCATGCAGCTGGTGATCGGTTATATGATCGGGCGGATCGTAGTGACGGTTCTCTTTGTGCCGGCGCTCTTCAGGGGAGAGTTGCTGACGGTATACCAGTTGCTGGGACAGCGCTTCGGCACCGGAGTCCGCCGGCTGGCCTCGCTTCTCTTCCTTCTGACGCGGAGCCTCGCTGACGGTTTCCGGCTCTTCGCCACCGGACTTGTTCTCGCGGCCCTGCTGCTGGCGAAGCCGGGGATGGATGAGCTGGCGCGAAACTGGGTTCCGGCGCTCAACCCAACCTACACGATTCTCATCGTCTCGGTACTGGTGATGGGAATTGCGACCATCATCTACACCTATCTCGGCGGGATGTCGGCGGTCATCTGGACCGATGTGATCCAGCTGGTAATCTATCTTGTTGGGGCGGTGGTTGCCGCCTGGGTGCTGGTCGATCGAACACCGGGCGGCTGGAATGAGATCGTCACGACCGGTACCGCGGCCGGCAAGTTCGCCTGGTTCGACTTCACCTTTGATGTGACGAAGAGTTACACCTTCTGGTCGGG
>JBEGMZ010000499.1:0-3969 GCA_041182745.1 Acidobacteriota bacterium | reverse complement strand
TCACTCGCATCAATCGACTTTTTCAGTGTACCTGTTCACTCTCGGTGAGCGGAGACGCCTGCTCCGGCAGTACCACCGGCAGCATCTTCTCAGCGAAGAGCGATGAATTAACAAGGGTCTGGACAACGTAGAGGCCAGGCTGGTGGAATAGCGTGTTCAGGAAGACCGTCACATTATCGGCATAGCCACCCGCCGGAATCGTGAACCCGGTCGGCTGCGAGACGGCAACCGTCTGCATTCGATCCGGCGTCAGGATGCGCACCTCGGCCAGATATTGCCCCTCTCCGCTCCAGTGGGAGAGGACCGCCATCTTGATCATCGTCACCGGCAATTGCGGTACGACCAGCTGGTGCATCACACCCATCAGACTGAGGTGACCCGATGCTTCAACCCGGATATCTTCACAGAAGAGCGTGTACTCCAGACTCGGACTTGTTTGTGAACTCATATGACTGCCTGTATCTTAAACCAATCTCTGCAAAGGGACTAAAATAGTCCCTATTCGCCCGATGATCAAGAAGGATGATCAAGAAGACGAACGGAAAATGACCCGGAGCGCACAATTGTTGCGCCCTGATCATACTGAGGGATTTGGCGACCGGGAGAGGGTGCCCATTTCCGGGCGCAGTCTCGCCGCCGCGATGGCCACTCAACGCGATGGTCACTCAAGAAGCTGGTGTCGGCGAAGACCAACGGCAACGGTCTGCCCGGCGGAGAGCCTTGCACGATCGGCCTCCCAGCGAGTACGGCTGATGCGAATGGTGGCAGCCGGTGGTGCACCCTGCCGCCGGCCACCCAGCTCGATGGTCAGCCATTCGATCGCGCCGGCAAATCCAACCTCGCTGATGACTCCCTCGCCCAGCGAGAGGAGAACCTCAACCTGCTCGGTCGGGTCAGTAACGACACCGTCCTCCGGCCGAAAGAGCAGCCTTACCCGCTCCCCCGCCCCTATTCGGGAGCCGGTTGACGTGACGGGTGGTTCCTGCCCGGCGATGAAGATCTGTCCATCGACCATCACTCCCGCGAGGATATTGGCCGCCCCCAGAAAAGTCGCGACAAACTCAGTCCGTGGATGATGGTAGACCTCCGCCGGCGGTCCGATCTGCTCGATGCGGCCGTGACTAAGGATCGCGATCTGGTCACCAAGCTCCATCGCCTCTTCCTGATCGTGCGTGATGAAGAGGGCCGGTACGCGGAGCTGGCGCAGGAGCGCCCTGATCTCACGGCGGAGCCCGCCACGAGTCTGCGGATCGAGCGCACTGAACGATTCATCAAAGAGAAGCAGCGCCGGCTGGTAGGCAAGGGCACGGGCAATCGCGACCCGCTGCTGCTGGCCTCCTGAAAGCTGGGCCGGGTACTTATCGCACTGATCGGAGAGCCCGGTCAGGGCAAGCATTCCGGCGGCGACCCGCTGGCGTTCGTCGCGGCCGACACCACGAATACGCAGTCCAAAGCAGATATTTTCGGTAACCGTCATCCGTGGAAAAAGGGCATAATTCTGAAAGATGACGCCGATATTGCGCTCGCGGGCCGGCAGGTGCTCGATGCGGCGTCCGCCCAGCATGATCTCTCCCGTATCCGGAGCTTCAAGTCCGGCGATGATTCGCAGGGTCGTCGTCTTGCCGCTTCCCGAGTGGCCAAGGATGGCAAGGCTCTCGCCCTCGTCGATCGAGAAGCTGATGTCATCAAGAACCTGCTCCGTTCCAAACCATTTGCTCAGCCCGCGCACGCGGAGGGCGGTACGGCGCGGCTGCTGTGGCTGATCGCTGAACTCTCTCATCATCCTCCCCACCGCCGGTGGCCCGAGCGCTAAGATAACCGTCCCCAGCGCCCCCTCGTCACCATGATCAGTGAGAAGATGGCAAACGAGATGACCGCGAGGACTGCGGCGATTGCATTAGCGCCCTCGATATCACCTTCGTTAAACTTGGCAAAGATGTAGAGCGGCGCAGTCTGAGTCCGCATCGCGAGGTTGCCGCTGACCATGATCGTCGAACCAAACTCACCAATCGAGCGGGCGAAAGTGAGCAGTGCTCCGGTCAGAATGGCGCCGCGCAGACTGGGAAGAACCACATACCGGAAGGTCTGCCAGCGCGTTGCCCCCATCGTCTCGGCAGCAGCCTCATAGTTGGTGTCAAGGTTGTCGAGGGCGGGTTTGATCACTCCGAAGGCCAGCGGAAAGGTGACGAAGATGTTGGCGAGAACGATCGCGGCGGTCGTGAACATTATCTGGTAGTCGGTCTGCTCGATGAATCGACCCAGCAGTCCGCTTCGCCCCCAGAGCAGGAGAAGTGCAAAGCCGGCGACAGCCGTCGGAATCGCCGTCGGCAGACTGATCAGGATCATGAGACCCGAACGAAGGGCTGAGCCACCGGTCTCTCCACCCGGAAGCTGGTAACGGCTGAGAAACCAGGCCGCGAGGATTCCAAAGGTAACATTGCAGAGCGTGGCCGCGACACTGGTCGTCACGCTCAGTTGCAGCGCATGGAGGGCCGCCGGCTCGGTCAGGGCGCTCATAAAATGGACCGGCCCCTTGCTGAAGCCGAAGATGAAGACCGAGGCGAGGGGTAGTATCACCAGCGGCACCATGGCGAGGATGATAAACCCCATCCCGACCACTCCCGCCGGATCGCGCCGTCTGACCCCCTGATTCTGCTCTGGAACTCTTCTCATCATCACCGCCCCACTCCGAAGGCCTCATTCATTCTCGCGCAGTGTCTGGATGCGACGCTTCCAGGCATCTTCGACGACCACCTGGTAGGCCGCCGCCCAGCCACCGAGATCCGCGACCGTGAATGGATGCTCGATCTTCCTGAAACCGGCATTGAGTGACTCATCGGTCACGGAACGAAATCGTGCCCGGACCCAGGCCTCCTGAGATGGCCGCTCCCAAAGTGAGCGCACGAAGAGCTCAACGATGGCATATCTGGCCGCTGAAAGCCCGTGGAGCGGGTGGTTTACGATTACGACTGGATGCTCGGCAAAGATCGTCGTCGGCGGCACGACCATCTCGAATTGATCCGACTTTTCGAGCAGCTGGAGGGCCTCCAACTCGTAGGTGATCAGCGCGTCTCCCTCCCGGCGCTCGAACTGGGTACGTGCTTCACGCGCCGAACCAGGAGTCGAGACGACGTTATTCCAGACCGACTGCAGCGTTGCGAGGGCCCGCTCCGGGCTTCGCTCACCCTGCTGCCGTGCCGTTCGGAGCAACTCGCCGCCATAGACCGCGAGCAGCGACCACTGTCCGGCCCCCGAAGAGACCGGGTCACAATGGATCAGCCGGACTCCCTTCCGCCCAAGATCGGCGAACTCACGGATGCGATGGCGGTTCCCCTTCTCAACAATGATGACCATCGCCGTCCGATTGACTATGCCCCCGAATGGCAACTCACGCCAACCAGGCCTTGTCGCTCCGCTCTCAACCAGACGGTCGGCATGGCGCGTACTTGCGAGGATCGCCACATCCGCCTCCACCCCCGCAATGATCTGATTGGTGACGATCTCAGAGCCGGCATAAGAGGGGATGAAGGTCAGATCCTGTCCGGTCTTCTGGCGCCACTCCGCGCGATAGTGCGGGAAGATCTCCCTCTCCAGCGGCTCCTTGACGACACTGAAACCGTAGATCGTGATCGTCGCCTGTCTGGCAAGATCAGACTGGCGGCGGCATCCGCCCGCGGCAACAATCAGGACGCCGGCCAGCAGGACGCCGGCCAGCAGAAGCACGGGCAGCGCCGTACCGATTCGGATCCGATCATATCGATCCGTCTTTTCCATGGCTGGTCTCATAGTCTGCCGGATGGAAGCGCCCACTGAAGTCTAAACCTACCTGTCTCCTGATACTCCGGACTTATAAACCTATCTGCGAATAGTGTCAAACTTTACTTCTCTGCCCTGACCCCGTAAAAATGAGCCCGGCCCGCTTCCACCAGCACAATTTTCATTGACAGAAATCCCGGGAACGGGTATCTA
>JBEGMZ010000498.1:0-3748 GCA_041182745.1 Acidobacteriota bacterium | reverse complement strand
TATCTCTCTGACCGAGTTCTCCTCGCAATGCAAAAGCGTCATAATCAGCCTGTCCTCGGGCGACAGCCGGTCAAGCAACTTCTCCGCAATCTCTGCCGCCCGCTCCCTCCCAGCCTCCGTCAGGTTGGCCTCAAAGGCCGACCCCGCCATCCGCGTCTCAAGAAATGCGGTCTCGTTCTCTGTCAGGTCTGTGATCAGCGACTCGCCTCGCTTTTTCCTTCGTCTCAACTCATCGTAGCAGTTGTTTACGGCAATCCGCGCCAGCCACTGTTCACAAGTCGCTCCTCGCCGGTAACTGCCAAGTGAGAAATAGGCTTTGGTAAAGGTCTCCTGCACGATATCTTCTACCGTCTCCGGGCTTCGAAAAAAATGGCGTGCGATGGCGAAGATTCTTCGCTTGTACCGGGCAATGATCTCCTCGAACAGATCCGTGTTACCTTCCAGAATCTGCTCGATGATCAGATCATCACTCGATGCCACCACCGTATTCTCTTGGCCCTGCGTTGACGCCACGATCTCTGTGCCGGTCACTTTCATCCTCTCGACTCAGTATCGACTTCGTTCCGAATCGTATCAGCACCGAAACAAAATATTGCGGTTGCAAGAGTTATTGCCACTGCCGTTTTGGTGTGATATTCTCACTGTGAGTTTACGTCAGACCGCCGAAAATGAAAATGTCAGGGTAGATTACGGTCAGATTACGGTTATATTCAGGTTAGACTGCGGCGGGCGCGCGGTGCAAATCTGGCTCAACACTGGATCGATTAACCAGGTCTTGATCATGGCTGAAACAAGAAAGCGTTCACTTGAACCAACCATCAACGTCTCTGAGCTTGGACAGCACCTCAAGCGTCGAAGGGAAGTGGATCACCTCTCGCTCCGCGATGTCACAAGGTTGACGGAGGTCAGCGCCGCGACCTTATCCCGGATCGAAAATGGTGCCGGCGTTCCAGATACCCAGACCCTCACCAAGATCGCCCGCTGGCTCAATGTTCCGCTCGAGCGCGTCATCAACTCCCATTCGCAAGCCGGAGAACCTGTCGTCTACTACCCAAATGAGCCCATCCCAGACATCCTCGAGGCTCACCTTCGTGCTGACCCGACCCTTACTGCCGAATCTGCCCGCGCGCTCGCAGAACTCTTTCGTGTGGCTTATACCGCCCTTGGCTCAAAACAGGACTGATCGCCACATGCTTACCATCGGAAACAATGACCCTGAGCCCTTTGTCTCCGATCTTCTTCCTCGTGCCGGCTCCAGATGGTGCGAGTACGAGAAGAAGGCTCTTGCCATCAGAAAAATGGCTGGGGTTGATATTACCGTCAAATTTGATCCTGAAAGTCTGGCTCGACTTCTAAACTTTGAGATCATCAGACTCACCGCCTTGGATGGCCTCTCTGACCAGATCAGATCTCAGGTCTCTGGTGACCATTGGTCAGGCGCCGCCATCTGCACCGATCAACTAAATCAGGACTGTGCTGGTCTTATCATTATTAATGATCTTCAATCACCGCGTCGCCAACGTGCAACTCTCATGGAAGAGATCTGCCATCTTCTTCTTGATCACAAACCAAGTCGTCTCAGTGGCGCTGGTCGAACCTATGATCGTCAGATAGAGGAAGAAGCTTATGCTGTCGGGGCCGCTACGCTCCTGCCTTATAAGCCACTTCGCGAACTTCTCATCTCCGGCCGACCTGGCCCCCTTATCGCTAATCACTTCGATGTCTCCACCCAGCTTGTCAGATATCGGATTCGTGTCCTTGGTCTACAGTCGCTCTCGATATCTACACCGATAACATAAGACTCATTATCAGACGCAAAAGGTCTACTGGAATGCTGACCAAATTCCTTAATCGCCCATCGTGGAGATTGTTCCGCTCGACAGTAGCCGAGTCTGTGCCCTACATTGGCCTGACCTTTTTGAGCCTGACGACACTGGTCTTCATTCAACAGCTGGGCCGTTATTCCCAAATCGTCCTCTCATTCGAGGCCTCGACCGAGGTGACGGTCGCCTTTCTCTTCAGCATCTTACCCGGAATAATAGTTGTCACCCTGCCGGTCTCTCTGGTACTTGGGACTATCATCACCTGCAGCCGACAGTCAGCCGACAGTGAGCTGACCGCAGCACGGGCGTGTGGAATTGATCCGCGATGGCTTGGTCTACCATTTCTGGTTCTTGGACTGGCCGGAACCCTCGCCTCGCTCTATCTTACGGCGGACGTCGCCCCAACATCTTTGCGAAGATTGAAGAGCCTGCGTTCTCAAATTTTGCTGCAGGAGGCGACCCTGCGAATCAAGCCCCACACCTTCATCACCACCTTCCCCGGCGTGCTGCTATTTGTCCAGGATGTAGACGGCCGGACGGGTGAATGGCTCGGAGTATTTATTCTGCAACAGGATGCCGGAGCGACCCAGACCCGAGTCGTGACAGCGGAGCGTGGCCGTCTTCGGATTTCCAGCGATACGAGATACTCAGTCGAGGCGGAACTTTTCAATGGTGTCTCATCGGAAACCGATGGTTCGGCAACCAGTTCAAGGATTTCGGTCACCAAGCCGCAGCAGGTCTCCCCGACGGAGGTCGTCTCCGCGTCCGATTTTCAGAAGGCCTCGATCAGACTGATCGATCGAGGTTTTGACAATGGATCTGACCAGGCTCTGCCCGAGTCAGCCGGAATGCTCGCCGAGATGACACTCGCCCAGCTGCGTCAGCAGTCCCAGACTGCCTCTGGGCAGGTCGACCGACTCAAGGCAAAAGTTGAGTGGCACCGAAGGCTGGCGCTACCGTTCGCTTCCCTGCTGCTCACCTGTCTTGCCTTCACCCTCTCATTGCGAGGCCGAAGGCTCTCAACAAGACCGCGCAAAGTCATTGCTATCCTCTTCATCGCTCTCGGTTACTATCTTCTCCTGATTGCCGGCCAGAACGTCGCCGCCTCTGGATACATCCCTGCCTGGCTTGCCGTCTGGCTCCCAAACATTGTCACTGCCGGCTATCTGAGTACATCGCTTTTTGGCAATCAGCGATCAGGCTTCCATCCACTCCACCAGCATCTTCGTTCCGCCGGATTCGTGCTCTCTGACCTCGCAGCCCGATTATTCCAGGAAAAACTACCGGCTGAGCGCGGCGTTCGCCGCCAGCTGCTCAGGCTGCGTTCGATTCATTACAGCCCGATCAACCTGATCAACTATCTGATCATCAGCGAGATTCTCAAGTACTTCGTCCTCGCAGTGGTTGCGCTGGTCATAACCCTGATCACTTTTACTCTCTTTGATCTCATCCCGGCATTGTCAAAAAGCTCGGTCAGCTTTGGCTATGGCGTGAGTTACCTTGTCTATCTGACCCCCCAGTTCATATACCACGTCTCACCTTTCGCGATCATGATTGCCATCCTCGCCGGCGGCAGCATCCTTGCCCGCACCAATCAGATTGTTGTCCTGAGTGCGGCAGGTCTCGATCGTTTCAGGGTTGTCGGAGCCATTATCGCAAGCACGATTCTGGTCGGCTCCGGACTATTGATTTTGGCCGACAAACTTCTTCCAACGACCAACCGGGAGCAGGATCTCCGCTATCACCGCATCAAAAATAAACAACTGGAACAGACGACTATCGCCTTTGGTCGGAAATGGGTCTTTGGTCGCAACAAGACCATCTATGGCTATCAACGGATCGATCTCGATAACTCCCTTTTTCAAGGTGCGGTCTATCGGCTCTCGGCTGAGAAACAACTCCTTGAAAAAAGTATCATCTTCAAT
>JBEGMZ010000497.1:0-4592 GCA_041182745.1 Acidobacteriota bacterium | reverse complement strand
ACCACCACCGATCGGCCAGGCGGCGACTCCCCAACACCGCCATCCGCCGGCGTTCCACCATTGGCCAAAGTCACCGTCCCGGCAATTGAGAACCTTCGACTCCGGGAACGGAAGCTCCGCGAGCTGCTGCCGGTCATGAGCCGCGGCTTCAATCGCTCGCTGGCCAGGCTTGGTGAACGGCGTCTTCGCGAGTACCTCCAGGAGCAGGGCTACTTCTTCGCCGAAGTAGGTTTCCGCTGCGAGCCGATCGACTGCAGCGGAGCGACACCGCGGGTGTTTTATGATGTCACGCCAAACCGGGTCTTCGATCTGACCGAGATCAGGATTGAGGGCAGTGAGCGGCTGCAGATCGGAAAGTTTCGTGGTCAGCTCCAATCAGAGACGGCAAGCCGTGTTGGTGGAATCCCTTTCTTCAAGGACCTGCCCCTCATTGGCGGGTCGATGCGCGGACTGACCAGCAACGAGCGGCTCAGGAGCGATGAGGAGACGATCCGGCGCACCCTCGTCGAGCAGGGTTACCTCGGGGCGCGTGTCCGGTCCCGGCTTGCCATCCGACCGGAGAACGACCAACTGCTGGTGATCTTCAACGTCGACGAGGGCCCCCTCTCGCGAGTCGGTGAAGTGGTCATCGAAGGGAACCGTACCATCCCCACGAGCGAGCTGCTCCGGGCAATCCCCCTGCTTGCGGACGCGCCCTACTCCCCCGCTCTCGCCCGACTCGGCACCCAGCAGCTCCGTCAGATCTACAGTAACCATGGCTTCTTTGACGCCTTCACCAACCTCGAGGTCTTCCCGATCGATGAGCCAAACGGCAATCGGCTGCGACTCACCTACCGGATAACTGAGGGTAATCCAGCCATTATCCGGGAGATCCTGGTCGCCGGAACCACCCGGACCAACCCTGCGGCCATCTCACGCTACTTCAACTTCCGGATCGGCGAACTCCTGACGCCCGAAAAACTGCGGACGACCCAGTCGGCGCTCTACTCCACCAACGCCTTCCGCGAGGTGAACGTGCGAGTTGAGGATCTTGGCAATGCGGCCGACTCCGCCCACCGGGTAACCGTCAACCTCAGCGAGGCCCGTCCCCTGCTGCTCGTCTACGGTCTGGGCTACTCAACCGATGACGGAATTCGCGGCTCCGTTGAGGTCGCCAACACCAACCTGCGCGGCTCGCTCAATTCACTCTCGCTCCGTCTGCGCGCCAGTCGCCGCGAACAGATCTCACAGATCTCCTTTGCCGACCTGCGTCCTCTCGGGCAGAAACTGCCGACGACCATCAACCTCTTCTATAATCGCTCAGCCAACCTCCGAACCTTCGTGCGACGGAGTGTTGTCAACCAGGAAGGTCGAACCACCGCGAGCAATGAGGGCAACGGCTTTGGACTCGACCGCTATGGCGCATTCATCCAATCGGAGAAAAAGTTCGATCCCCGTACCTCACTCCGCTTTCGCTACAACTTCGAACAGGCCAGCCTCTTTGGTTACGATGCGAACATCTTTCAGGTGCCGGATGTAACCCGGAACGAGCGGGCGATCAGGATTGGGATGCTCTCCTTTGGTGTTACTCGTGACACCCGCGATAACATCCTCAACCCAAAGGAGGGTCAGTTGATCAGCGCCGACCACTCACTGGCGTCGAACCTGCTTGGCGGAAATGAGTCTTTCAACAAATTTTTCGCAACCTACCAGAACTACCGGACAATCGGGCCATCGACGGCCATCGTGGGTGGTCTTCTTAATCGATCGACTATTGCTATCTCGGCTCGGATCGGTCTCGCATCGATGCTCCGAACCGCCGACCGGAATAAGGATGGTACGATCAGTGAGAGTGAAGATCGCCTGCCGATCAGCGAGCGATTCTTCTCCGGCGGCGCAACCACCCTCCGCGGCTTCCGCTTTGAGACGGCCGGGCCGCAGGAGATCCTCGAACCTCGTTCCGATCGGAGCTGCCTTCTCCCGGCCCGCCCGTGCGATCTTCCAACACTCGTTCCGGTGGGTGGCGATGCGCTGGCCATCTTCAATCTCGAACTCCGCTATCCGCTCACCGAGCGGCTGCGCCTGGTTCCCTTCTTCGACGCAGGAAATGTCTTCCGTCGTGTCAAGGCGATCTCTTTCAGCCGCTTCAGCAATACGATCGGGCTTGGACTTCGGATCAATACGCCAATCGGCCCCGTCGGTATCGACTATGGTATCCTGCTCGATCCGCCGGCCTTCCACCCCGCGGCCGGAGGAACCCTCCGCCAGCCCCGCGGTGTCTTCCATATCAGACTTGGCCAAAGCTTCTGATCAGGTTTTCAAACGCCCGGTGATCGTGCCAAAATAACGATGGACGTTCTTCTGACAACGACCTTCTGCGGAGGTGCCAGACCTTGAAGAGACTCTGTCAAAGGTGCGGATATTTCGTCAACGAAACTGCCCGTTTCTGCAATCAGTGCGGCCAGCGGCTGCTCCCGACTCAGCCGGCCGAACCATCCCCGCCGGCAGGAATGGTCATTCCGATTCAACCGGCGGCGCCTGCGACCACGCGGATCGAGAACCTTCAAGGTCAACTGACACCACCGCCAGGAGCCCCTCCGCCGGCCGAGCTGGCCCCAAACATCGCCGCCATGCTCTGCTACTCCCTCTCGATCATCAGCGGACTGATCTTCCTCGCGCTCCGCCCATACAATCAGCACCCTTTTGTCAGGTTTCATGCTTACCAGTCGGTCTACTTCTTCTTTGTTCTATTTATTCTCTACTTCATCGTCCTTGTTCTGTCGGTTCCGTTTCCCGACGTGCTCGGAAGATTGATGCAATCCGGATTATGGCTGGTGGCAGCTGGAGGGACGATCTGGCTGATGTATAAGTCATATCTCGGGGTCAGAGTCAGGTTCCCATACGTCGGTGACCTCGCCGAAGCCCAATCAACTAAACTGTAATCGCAGGAGGAAGTCGTTAAATGTGGCCAGTGATGGTGATGGTGATATGGAGTGGAGCCTTCGCGGTAAACGACCACCTCGTCTTCCCCGATCGCGCTCGCGAGACCCCGGTCACAATCTTGACGCAGCCGGCGGAACCAGCGCTCCCAAGCGCTCTCACCGCTACTGAAACCGGGGCCATCTCCCGTCACGAAAACCCGAAGTCCCGGGTCGAGGAGAGCCTCAGGATCGCCGAGGCCCGACTGCTCAGCGCAGTTGGTGGTTCAAGGAAGGGCCTCTACCAGCCGGCACTCGAAGAGATAATCGTCTATGTCGCGCTGGTCAGGTACGCCGACCAGGTCGCCCGGGCCATCCCTCTGCGAAAACGGAACGATCGTGAAGGCTCGCTGAAGAAGATCGAGCAGACCATCTTCCGCCAGGCCGCGCGGCTCGATGCCGTCATTCGTGAGCTTCCTGTTGATCTTCGCGATTCCGCCTCCCCACTCTACGATCAGATCAAACGAATCCGACTCCAGGCGATCAATGACCTGCTTGGCGGAGGTTCCGCGATCAGGGTGCCGGAGGAGCCATGACCGCTACTCCCCTGCCACGGACTGATCCGTTCCACGGCAGCATCCATCCGACCACGGATTTATTAACTATGACCGACTTAACAATCGAAATGACCAGATGAGAGATCTGCTATGACCAAAGATTTGACAATCTATATTTTGCCGCTTCTCCTCCTCTTCACCCCGCTGGCAACCGCCGCCCAGGACACCCCCCGGGCCGAGCTCTTTCTTGGTTACTCGGCGCTGGTCTCACCATCCGAGGTATCGGTAACCACCGATCTCGTCGAAGAGATCCGACTGAAACGTGAAATTGGGTTCATTAACGGCTGGAACGCATCTCTCAGCGTCAACGCCAACCACTGGCTGGCCTTCACCGGAGACTTCAGCGGCCACTATGGATCGATCGACTACAACGCGCAGACCTCTGCCGTCCGCCTTGGTTTCAGATCGAGCAACCGGATCCACCACTATCTGATCGGTCCGCAGCTGGCCGCCAACCTTGGCGCTTCAAGGCTCTTTTTTCGTGGGTTGATCGGAGGGGTCAGTCTTCGGGAGTCGGCGACGGTAGGCGTTATCAGAATCAATGAGAGCGATACCGGCCTCGCAATCGGCGCCGGGGGCGGAGTCGACTATCACGTCAACGACCGTATCTCCTGGCGTATCTTTCAGGCTGACTATCTCTGGTATCGCTTCAGTCGCCCTAAACTGGTGGTCAACGACGTGCCGGTCAGCGGCGACATCACCCGCTCCAACTTTCGGCTCTCAACCGGGCTCGTCTTCAAAAACTGACAAGACTGGCGGCCGGATCGGCCAGGTCCGGCCACTCCGGCCCTTCCGTCTATCACCCTCCCACCTCTCATCTCGTCCGTGGGGCACCTCAACGCAGACTGCGGGCGAGCCGAAATCCGATGATGAAGCCACGATAACCCGGAGCGTCATAACCACGGGCGGACGATCGACAGTTGACGGCCGGATCGTACCAGCCCCCGCCCCGGTTGATACGGAATGCGGCTCTGGTCATATCGACCCACGGGCGACCATCGGTCGGCGCAGAGTCGTAACTGCCGTGAAAATCGTCCTCGCACCACTCCGAGACGTTGCCGTGCATATCGTACAATCC
>JBEGMZ010000496.1:0-4462 GCA_041182745.1 Acidobacteriota bacterium | reverse complement strand
GTCGTGCTGGTGGTCCAGGAGATCTTCGGCGTCCACGAGCATATCAAGGATATCTGCCGCCGCCTTGCGAAGCAGGGATACCTTGCGATCGCGGCCGAGATGTACGCCCGCCAGGGTGACGTCTCAAAACTCGATCGGAGCCAGATCATGTCGGTGGTCGGGAAGGTTCCGGACGCGCAGGTCATGGCCGACCTCGATGCGACCGCCGGCTGGGCGCGGAAGAACAACGGCCATGCCTCGAAGCTGGCGGTCACCGGCTTCTGTTGGGGCGGGCGGATCGTCTGGCTCTATGCGGCCCACAATCCCAATCTGAAGGCTGGTATCGCCTGGTATGGCCGGCTTACTGGCTCGAAGACCGAGCTGCAACCCAACCATCCTCTCGATGTCGTCAATAATATCAAGGCCCCAGTGCTGGGACTTTACGGAGGTGCCGACTCCGGCATTCCCAATGAGACGGTCGAACAGATGCAGAAGGCGCTCAAGGATGGCGGAAAACCGTCAGAGATCAGGCTCTATCCAGACACTCCGCACGCCTTCCACGCCGATTATCGACCAAGTTATCGCCGAGAACAGGCTCAGGATGGTTGGTCGAGGCTCCTGGAGTGGCTGAAAAAGAACCTGGCCTGACCCGATAAGACCGTGAGCAGGCTGACTGGTTCGACCAGACAGTCTGCTCACGGTGGGATGTCTTTTGTCCTCAGACGCCAACAGTCGGCAGACCCGCGAGGGCCATCGCCAGCTCACCTTCGTCATACTCCTGGTCGGTCAGTTTACCGGCGGCATAGTCGGCGTAGGCCTGCATATCGAGGTGGCCATGGCCGCAGAGGTTGAAGAGGATGGTTCGGCTGATACCCTCTTCCCGGCACTTTAACGCCTCATCAATGACGCCACGAACGGCGTGATTGGCCTCAGGCGCCGGTACGATCCCTTCGGCCCGCGCGAATGTAACTCCGGCCTCGAAACATTTCGTCTGGTGATATGCCCGAGCCTCGATCAGATTGAGTTCCCGGAGATGGCTGACAAGCGGAGCCATCCCGTGGTATCGCAGCCCTCCGGCGTGGAAGCCCGGCGGGGTGAACGTTGAACCGAGCGTATGCATCCGGGTCAGCGGAGTCAGGTGGGCGGTGTCACCAAAATCATAGGCATAGGCACCCCGCGTCAGACTTGGACAGGCCGCCGGCTCAACGGCGATGATCCGCAGATCCCTGCCGCCCCGAAGTTTCTGCCCAATGAACGGAAAGGCGATCCCCGCAAAGTTGGAGCCCCCACCGGTGCAGCCGACGACGATATCCGGATAGTCACCAGCCAGCTCCATCTGCTCGATCGACTCAAGACCAATCACGGTCTGGTGAAGCAGGACGTGGTTAAGTACTGAGCCAAGCGCGTACTTGGTATCTTCACGCTGGGCGGCCAGCTCGACTGCCTCGGAGATGGCAATGCCAAGGCTGCCTGGATGGTGCGGATTCTGATCGAGGATGGCGTTGCCGGAGAGCGTTTCACGGGAGGGTGAGGCCACGCAGCGCGCTCCATAGGTCTCCATCATCGCCCGTCGATAGGGCTTTTGATCGTAGGAGACGCGGACCATAAAGACCTGGATCTCCAGACCAAAGACTGCGCCGGCAAAGGAGAGTGACGACCCCCACTGCCCGGCTCCGGTCTCGGTAACGATCCGCTTCACTCCGGCCTCGCGATTGTAGAAAGCCTGGGCAACCGCAGTGTTTGGCTTGTGGCTTCCAGCCGGGCTGACACCCTCATACTTGTAGTAGATCCTGGCCGGGGTATCGAGGGCCTTCTCGAGCCGGCGAGCCCGGTAGAGGGGTGTCACCCGCCACTGACGGTAGACGTCTCGCACCGGCTCAGGTATTTCGACCTCGCGCTCCGTCGTCACCTCCTGCATAATCAGCGAAAGTGGAAAGAGCGGCTCAAGGTCGGCCGGACCAACCGGCTGATGGGTGCCCGGGTGGAGAACCGGTGGTGGTGGAACCGGCAGATCGGCCACGATGTTGTACCAGTACTTAGGAATTCTCGATTCGTCGAGCTGATATTTGATACTCTCAGTCATAAGGTTTCCCTTCTCTCAGTTCTTGTTTCGCCGGAGTTTGCCTACGGGTATGGAACATTGATAGAGTACCCCGGTTTGCAATCAACTCCAATATTTTTCGGGAAAACAGAGCCGATGATGAGTCTCCCTTCGCAGATGAGCCGGATAGCGTACCGTGTCAATGAATGGCTGTTGCAGCGGTTGTCACGAGTTACATCGAGTGGAACGACGATTCCGGAGGTGGATGGACTGCGTTTCCTGGCGATCGCCGCGGTCGTCTTCCATCATCTCGTGTCGATCTATCTGCCAGCGACCGGACGGGTTGAGAAGATAGCCTCTTCCGCCGACTGGTTTGCGGCAGCGGATGGCTCATGGTTCATCCTGGCCGCCTACTGCGGCCACTTTGGAGTCAATCTCTTCTTTGTCATCAGCGGCTTTATCCTCGCCCTACCGTTCCTCAAAAGATCGTTCCAGAACCAGTCACCGCCAGGCCTGCGATCGTACTACTGGCGGCGTGTAACCAGAATCGAGCCGCCCTACCTCATCTGCCTCGTGGTCTACCTCGCCCTCAAGTGGCACGATGGCGGTGATATCGGCGGACTCATTCCCAATTTTGTCGCCAGTGCATTCTATCTTCACGGGCCACTCTATGGACGGGAGAGCGTGATCAACGGCGTCGCCTGGTCGCTCGAGGTCGAGATCCAGTTTTATCTGATTGTGCCGTTGCTGATGTGGGGATTCAACTGGCGCGATGACCGGATTCGCCGTGGTTCGCTGCTGGTCACGATCATTCTCTTCGGCCTGCTGTCACAGCTCGTCATCTATCCTTACGGGCCAAAGTGGCTCATGATCTCGCTGCCCAACTTCCTGCACTACTTCCTGACTGGCTTTCTGCTGGCCGACCTCTACCTGAGCGCCCAGCGCCGGCCTCAAGATCGATACTGGCGGGGAGACCTGCTGTCACTAGCCGCCGGCGGGTCGATCCTGTGGGTACTTCTCGGATTCGGCCATCTCTACTTCCTGCTGCCTTTGATGATCGGGATCCTCTACGTCGGGCTCTTTCTTGGTCGGGTCTCAAACCGGCTGATCTCACAGCGGTGGGTGGTGGTGATTGGCGGGATGTGCTACACGATCTACCTCTATCACGTCATGATCATCTCACAGGCCTTTGTCCGCACCCGGGATCTCAGTTCGGTCACTCGGTCGGTGGGACTCGACTTCCTCTACCAGAGCCTGATCATCTGCCCAATCATCCTGCTGATCTGCGGACTGCTCTTCGTGATAACCGAGAAGCCCTTCATGAAACTGAGCCTCGACCGCAGCGACCGGAAGAGATGAGGACCTTCCTTCATCTGAAGGCCCGGCAGTATGAGGTTGAACTTCGTCTCTTCGCGGCTTCGTGTGAGCAATGTCCTGGAAACGAGGCTCCTTTGTTGATCGAGCAATGATTGTTGTCAACCAGCTTTCGGGTAAACTCTTGTCTAGCGCGGGCGGCTCGATGCGAGCGGGCCAAATGACGGGCGGAGGAGGGTTGCCAGGAGCGTCCAGGGGATGGTCACTTCAAACGCTCCCTGGGCATAAGCGGCGACCTGGTAGGGGTCGAAGGTGATGCGGAGTCCGGCGCGGGTGGGGTTCCAGCGCTGATAGTTCTCGTAATTGAAGGCGGTGCCACGGTCGAGCCACGCCGGGTCACCGAGATTGAGTCGGGCCAGTTCACGCCGGCAGTAGCGGGAGATCGTTCCACCAAACCCGGAGTCGGGGCGGAAGAGGTCGGTGAGAGTGATTTCCCGGTCGAGACGAAGATCCCAGTTGACGCTGCGAGTAAGGCTATTGGGATGGGCGCCACCAGTGTAGACGAAGATTCGCAGCTGGAGGCTCAGGAGTTCTGGCCGGTGGTGGACGATGTCGTAGTCGATCTCGAACGAGCTTGGCGGCACTTCATCACGTCTCCCCCGCTCCTCACGTCGAAGCTCAGCGACGTCACGCCTGAACTCAGCGGTGAGCGGCTCGACGATCGCGGTGAGATGGCGATTGAACGCCGACCCACCGTCACCCACCCGTGGCAGGGTGAGTCGCAAGGTTGAGTTGAGCTTCTGGTCGGACTCCGTGTGCACCTGACTGGCAAGTGAGAGACTACCAAAGAGCGGACGGGATTGATCGAGCGAGAAAGGCAGCTTTCGGCCATCACGCGCCCTTGTCCAGGTTCCAGCAAGATGGAGCATCGGCTGCCCATCGACTGTAAGAGTGGTCACCCGTCCGTTGAACTCGCCGGTCGGGACCGGCTCCTCACGGCCGACGACCTCGGCCGTCTCGATCAGTCGCAGAACTCCATCCGCATCAACACTCCCAGCGAGACGGATTGAGTTGTTGCCGGAGCGGAGAACCCCCGGGCGCTCATAACTGTAGCGCCCGGTTAGCGAG
>JBEGMZ010000495.1:0-9103 GCA_041182745.1 Acidobacteriota bacterium | reverse complement strand
GACGATCATCAAGCGCCGGGCGATGGGGCAGAACCACGGGGTGGTCGTCCTCGCCGAGGGGCTGATCGAAAAGCTCGATCCGAACGAACTGAAAGATCTGCAGGATGTCGAGCTGGACGAGCACGGTCACATCCGTTTCGCTGAGGTCGATCTTGGTCGCAAGATCAAGGTTGAGATCGAAGGGCGTTTCCGCCAGCGCGAGATAAAGCTCAACGTCAGCAACAAGAATGTCGGATATGAGCTGCGCTGCTGTGACCCGATTCCGTTCGATATGGCCTACTGTCGTGAGCTTGGCAACGCGGCGATCCGCTTTCTGCTCAATGGCGGCAGCGGAGCAATGGTCAGTGTTCAGAACGGAACGCTCGTGCCGATGCTGCTGGCCGACTTCCGCGATCCGCAGACTGGCAAGATCAGGGTGCGGAACGTTGACATCAACAGTGAGTCGTACCGCGCCGCGCGCCAGTACATGCTCCGCCTCGACTATACCGATTTCGAGAAGGCGAGCTGGACGAAGAAGCTGGCCCAATCGGCCAATCTCAGCGTCGATGAGCTGAAGGCGCGATTCAGTTAAGGATTGACAGGACAGTTGGAGAAGAGCGGAAGAACTATGACGATCAAGAAACTTGGCATTCTGGTGGGAGGTGGTCCGGCGCCGGGGCTCAACGACGTGGTGGCGGCAGCGGCCCTTCACGCGATCGACCTTGGACTGACCCCGGTCGGATTCAATAACGGCTTCGAGTGGCTGGCGCAGCGTTACACTGACGAGCAGAAGGTGTTGACGCGCGAAGATGTGGCGAACATTCATCTTGATGGGGGGTGTATCCTCGGCGTTTCGCGGACGGACGTCTCGCGCGATGCGGTGGCGCTCGAGAATACGCTGGCCGCGCTCGGCAAGTTGGGCATCGACGCGCTGGTTACCATTGGCGGAGACGACATGATTGCCAGCTCGCTGGCGATCGAGCAGAAGTCGGAAGGGGCGATCAAGGTTGTGCAGATACCGAAGAGCATCGACAACGATCTGGCCCTGCCCTCACACCTCGCGACACTGGGCTATGAGTCGGCGCGGCAGGTTGGGGTTGGCATCGTCGAGAGCCTGATGGAGGATGCGCGGACGACCGGGCGCTGGTTCATCGCCGTGACCATGGGGCGGCCGACCGGCCACCTGACACTGGGCATCGGTGTCGCTGCGGGTGCGACCTGCACGGTCATCCCCGAAGAGTTTGCTGGTCGCCGGATCACGCTCCACGAGGTCGCCCGGATCATCGAGGGCTCGATCCTCAAGCGGCTTGCCAGCGGCAAGAATCACGGAGTGGCGCTCGTCTCGGAGGCGATTGTTGAGCTGCTCAGCCCGGAGGAGCTGACCGAGCTGCAGGATGTCGACCGTGACGCTCAGGGGCGGGTGCGCGTGGCCGAGATCGATCTCGGGCGCAAGATCAAGTCGGAGGTTCAGGCACGGCTTGAGAAGCGTGGGCTCAAGGTGACGATTGTCGATAAGACGATCGGGTATGAGCTGCGCTGCGTTCCGCCGATCCCCATCGATGCGGAGCAGGCTCGTGATCTCGCCTTCGCGGCGGTCAATTTTCTTCACGCTGGAGGTTCGGGGGCACTCGTGACGATGCAGAACGGCGCCTTTACGCCGCTCCCGCTGGCCGAGATGCTTGATCAGGAAGGCACCGGAAAGCGACGGCTGGTCGATATCAAGGCCGAGAGCTACCAGGTGGCACGTGACTACATGGTACGGATCGAAGCCCGCGATCTCGCCAATGAGGAGCTGGTCGAGAGCCTTGCAAAGGCCGGGAAGAGCAGTGCAGAGGAGATCCGCGCCGCCTTTGCGTAGCGGAGAAGGGGGAGGTTCTCCTCCCCCTTCTCCCTGGGCCCGGCCCACGATCAGAGCAGTGACCGGATGGCCTCGCGGTCAAAACCGACCACCGTCTGGCTCCCCTTGCGAAGGATTGGACGGCGGAGGAGATTGGGTTCGTTGATGATCATCGCGATCAGCTCCTCCCGTGGGGGGAGCTGACTCGCAAATCCACCTTCCTTGAAGATGGCGTGCCGCGAGTTGAGAAACGGAAGCATCGCGCCATCGCCGAGAATGGTCGCGACCTCTTCAGGTGTCAGTGGTTGCCTGGCATAGTCGCGTTCGACCAGTCCGGACGCCGCCAGTTCTCCCATCTCATCGCGGAGGAAACTCCTCGCGTTGCGACAGGTCGTTCAGGTTGACTTGTAATAGAAGAGGATCTTCATTCTCTCAGCCCTCCGTTTTGCCTACGACCACCATGCCGACGGCGATGGGGCCTCCCGAGGTTGGCAGGTTGAACTCGATGACAACGTGTTCGTGTTCGTTGGTGCCGATATGTGGAAGGTTGGCGGTATTGGTCGCCGGAGCAAGGCTCCAGCAGGATGGGTGGCCGGTACCAGAGGCGGTGCGGCTGAGCTTCATCATCTCCTCAAAGCTGAGCCGTCGGCTCGGATCTCCATCCTCTCCGAGTGGGCAGAGGACGAAGAAGTCACGGGTAGGGGAGACCCCGAGATGATTGCCATCCTGCAGAATCAGGCCGTACCGTAGCGAGTACCATCCCGCCTTGAGTCCCTGACCGCGGAAGTCACCGGCGTTGGCCGGAAAGTGGATGACGCCGGTCAGCGTCCCTTCGCCGATCTTTGAAAAGACGGCGCCGGCCACCTCCTCGCTCGCCGCAGGAATCTCCTTGCGCAGCCAGATCTCGCAGACCGTCACCCCTTTCGCGTCAAGAACCCGCAGCCCCTTAGAATCGAGCGCCCCGCGCAGCGATGCCGGGACCTTCGCCTCAGTCAGTGCGCCAATAGTCTCAACCCTGTAGCCCTCACCTCGTGCCACCACTGGCAGTACGAGGGCGAGGAAGACCAGTGTCAGAACGTATTTCAACATTGTAACTCCAGGTAACTCCAGAAATGTCAGGTTGTGATCTTGCTTACCGGGCAAAATGTCCAACAAAACCGCTCCGTTTCCCGCGCAGGGTCCAGGAGACGTCGAGCCCCTCACCCCGGAACTGGTCGAGTGAGGCCACGACCGGCATTGAGTGAGCGGTGGAGCTGAGTGGTGGATAGTAGGTCTGCTCATTGCCGCAGATATGGTCCTTGGCAGTCAGGCTGCGGGCGACGATGCTGGCGATAGAGCCGGCCTCGACGCGACCGCCGCTCGGATGCTCTCCCATAAACTCAAGCTCCAGTCGGATCGGGGCGACTTCGGTTCGGACAACATCCTTGAGCAGGTCTCCGCTCATCGTCCGGGCCAGCGAGGCGAGAGCCTTTCGCTGCTCCGGGTTAGCCCGCTCGTCGACGATCAGGACCGACTTCGCCGTCAGGTTCTCGCTGTAGGGGCTGCCGAGAGTTCCGTTGGCTCGCATTACTCCAACGACGCTCAGCCCGTCAAGCGACACCCCATCCCACTCTCCCTTCGCGACCCGCCACGCGAGTATCGCCTGATCCCCAACCAGGTTCAGCTCCGACATCGCATAGCAGTGGCCGGTGTAGACATCGGCGTTGCGTGATTCGATATAGTCACCGTAGATCTGCTGCGCGTTGGCACCGCTCAGCAGCATTACGAGCATCAGGCAGACGCCGGGAACAATCGCCAGTCTGTTCATTTGTCAGTGCCTCCTTCAAAAAGAGAGAAATATTACTCAGGAGAAACGAGAAGAAGAGCGGAGCGGGAGGTCTCAGAAAGGTTCCTCCCGCGACGCCCTTCGCCCCGGTAAAAACAGTTTTTATTCTACCGACTCACTCCTGCGCATGGCAACCGCGACTGGAGGAGGCGCAGAATTCCGGTTCGGCCACGTGGCCGTCCGGGCCGAGGCAGTTCTGGGTATGAAGACACCAGAAGCTGCCAGTGTTGGAGCGCTGAACGGTCGGATCGTGCTCCGACCAGATGAACATCCCCTTCCAGCGAAGGGAAGGGCAGAGATTGGGACGGTTGGTATCGTAACGTTCTGTTTCAGTCATGATCTACCTCACTCGGCCTGATCAGGCCATTAGTCCGGCGGCGGTCAGGATCGCGCGTTTGACGGCGACCTGGGCGAGCTGGATCTTGTAGGCGTTGTGGGAGAGGGCTTTCGCCTTCGCGACGGCCGCTTTGCCGGCAGCGGTCGCCGTCTCCTCGCTGATGGTCTGTCCGATCAGCGCGGCGGCGGCTTCACCAGCGACCCAGGGAGTCGGGGCGACGTGGCCAAGAGCGATCCTCGCGGCCGAGACCTTCTTCGCGCCATCCAGTTTGATGGCGACGGCGGCGGCTGCGAGTGGCCAGTCGAGAACCTCGCGCTGACGTACCTCATAGGTGGCGCTCAGCAGACCGGTCGATTTCGGAATGGTGATGCCGGTGACCAGCTCGTTCGGCTTGAGCGCGTACTCGCGATCACCGGCAGACTGTGGAGCGACAAAGAACTTCTCCACCTCGACCTCACGCGCTCCCGCTGGTCCGAAGATTCGAACCTTCGCGCCAAGAGCGATCAGCGCCGGGGCGAGAGACGACGGGTTGACGAAGAGGGCTGGCCCATCGTTGCCGAGAATCGCGTGGTAGCGGTTGTCACCGTTCGGAACCAGCGGCTGTCCGGCCTCGTTACGGGCGAGCAGCCCGAAGCCGGCGCGATAGTACCAGCAGCGGGGCCGCTGGCAGAGATCCCCGCCGACTGTGCCCATATTGCGGATCTGCGGACTGGTGATCCCCTCCGCGGCGTGGGCGATTGCCGGATGGCTCTTCGCGGTCGCCTTGAGCAGCTCGTCGATCGTGACGAGAGCTCCAATCCGCGCCGAGCCGTCACGCAGCACCTGCAGCGACGAGAGCTCGCGGATCCCCTTGATGTTGACGACCCGCTTTGGCATCGTGGCACCGTCCTTCATCAGGCTGAGCAGATCAGTTCCACCGGCCAGGATCTCGGTTTCACCCCATTCCTTGCCAAGCAGCTCCACCGCCTGCTCCTTCGTTGTCGGGCTGGCATATTCAAACTTGTTCATCAGGCCCGGTCTCCTTTCCTGGCCAGCGCGGCCAATACGCGATCGGGAGTGAGCGGCAGGGTCGGGACGCGAACACCGGTCGCATTGGCGACGGCGTTGGCGATCGCCGCGCCCGGCGAGACGGTCGGCGGCTCGCCGAGGCCGATCGGGCCACGCTCATCATATCCCTTGCCGGTCATCATATGGACTTTGAAGTTGCCGATGTCGGTCAGCCCGGCCAACCGGTAGAACTCCATGTTTGGATTGAGCATCCGTCCGGTCTGGTCGTCCATCACCTTCTCTTCGTAGAGAGCAAAGGTCACGCCCATAATCATCGCGCCAAAGACCTGGCTCTCGGCCGTCTTCAGATCGATGATCAGTCCGCAGTCCTGAACCGCGACGAAGTTGTTCATTCGCACGATCCCGGTCTCGATATCGACCGAGACATCGGCCATCTGGACTCCGCCGACCCCGGCCGAGGTGAGGTTGTCGCGACCCGGATGTTTGCCGCGGGTCGTCACTGGCTGCGTTCCGAGCTTCGCGCAGGCCTGTTTCCAGGTCACGCTCTTCGACGGGTCGCCAATCACCTGGATCTTTCCGTCGATCGCCTCCAGCTTGTCGGCCGTCGTTCCAAGGGTTGGTGCAACCTTCTCGAGCAGTAGATTGAGGGCATCGATCGAGGCCCGGCGCGACGAGGCACTGACACCGCCAATGGTTGTCGAACCCCCCGATGAACCGGACGGTGGATACTTGTTGCTGCCAAGGTGAACCTTGACCATCTCGCGCGGAATGGCGAGCGAGTCGGCGACCACGATCTGGATCGTCGTCCGTGTGCCGGTACCAAGATCCTGAGACCCAAGCCGGATCTCGACTGAGCCGTCGGGATGGACCGTCAGGTCGCAGTCGCTGGCGTGCCCACCGCCGCCCCAGGTGTGGAGCGAGAGGCCGAGACCGCGCTTAACGGTCGCCGTGCTGCCGACTCCGCCGGTCCCGCGTGGCCGCCAGAGCTTCTTCCACTCGATCATCTCCGCGGCTTTGAGCAGTTCGTCACGGTAGACGTTGGCGCGGACTCCGGTCAGCTCGATGTTCTTCAGCACGAAATCGAGGGGATCCATCCCGATCTTCGCCGCCAGATCCTCGAGTGCTCCCATCGTCACCAGGCAGGCCTGCGGATGGTTTGGGGCACGCCACGCCCGCTGCGGCCCGTTGTTGGTCGAGATGCTGTTGTGGCGCGTCCGCTGGTTTGCGAACTGCCAGACGTAGGGGTAGGGTGGCATCCCGGTGCCGGCTACTCCACCGCTGCCCCAGGACTCCGACTCCCACGCGACGAGCGTTCCATCCTTCTTCGCGCCGACCTTGACCCGGGCATAGGCCGAGGGGCGGGTTCCGGCGACGGTCAGTTCGGCGTCGCGCTCGAGCATGAGCTTGATCGGCGCTCCGCCGAGCTGCTTCGAGAGCTTGGTCGCCTCGACTCCCCAGCGGTCGATCGGGAACTTGCTGCCAAAGCCCCCGCCAATGTGATCCATCTTCACCTCGACGTTGCCGGCCGGGATCTGGAGCGCCCGTGCCATCTCGCCTCCAATGCCCGAGATCGCCTGGGTCGACTGGTGGAGCAGGACATTGTTCGGCCCCTGCCACTCGGTCACCACGCCGTGGGTCTCAAGGCAGCAGTGGGTGATGACATCGTTACCGTAGACGTCCTCAACGATCACCTCGGCACCCTTGAAGGCCGTCTCCGGATCGCCCTTCGTCTGCTCGGTCGGCGGACGGCGGTTGGCCGCTGGCACCTTGTCGAGATCACGCTCATTGACGACGTGCGGCAGGACCTCATACCTGACCTTGATCGCCCGCGCGGCATCCTCAGCCGTGCCTTCGTCGACCGCCGCAACCAGCGCGATCTCATCCATCGCCCACTGGATCTCCGTCCCCGGGCCCTGAATGATCCGCACCCCCTTCACACCCGGCATGCTCTCCGCCGCACTGGTGTCGATGCTGACGATTCTGGCGTGGGCGTGCGGTGAACGAAGCACCTTCCCAAAGAGCATCCCCGGGCGGTTGATGTCGAAGGTATACTTCGCCCGTCCGCTCACCTTGTCCGGTCCGTCGATGCGTGAGATTCGCTTCCCGATATACTTACGTCGGTTCTCCTCCGGCCATTTGTACTCAGCCATTGCGTCGGCCTCCCTTCACCCGTGTCTTCTTCAATTCAGTTGCCGCCTGGGCTACTGCCGCCTTGATTCCGACATAGGTTCCGCAGCGGCAGAGGTTGCCGCCCAGCCCCTGCCGGATATCCTTCTCGGTCGGTTCCGGATGGTGGTCGAGCAGCGACTTGCAGGCCATAACGAAGCCCGGCGTGCAGAATCCGCACTGCTGGGCATCATTGTCGACGAAGGCCTTCTGCACCGGGTGCAGCTCACCATTGCTCGCCAGGCTCTCGACCGTTTCGATCTTGCGGCCCTGCGCCTCGATCGCCAGGACCGAGCATCCATAGACCAGCTTGCTATCGAGGATGACCGAGCAGGCCCCGCACGTACCTCGGTCGCAGACCCGCTTCGCTCCGGTCACGTCGAGGTCGTTACGAAGGGCGTCAAGTAACGTCACCCGCGGCTCGACCTCGAGCGTCCGCGGACTGCCGTTGACGTTGAGGGTGATCCGGCTCTTCTCCGGCCCCATCACCGGAACGCCCGCCACTCCGGCCCGGGCTTCGGCTCCGGGTGCCGTTGGAATCGTCAGCGCAACTCCTGCGACTCCGGTCCCTTTCAGAAAACTGCGCCGCGATACGCTCGAACTGTCGATCGGATCGCGCCGTTCATCAGAACTGCTCATGCGCCTGCCTCCCTTGTTGATCAGATAGGTAAAATTGAATCGATTACGCCACCTCGGATTATAGCCACCGGGTAGCCGATTTGTAAGGTATTACCGGTCGTTTCGCCGCTTACGACCTCGATTTTTTCTGCCTCGGCACCCTTGCTCAGCGCCAATCGTAGACGTGGTAGTCGAGTTCCTGGAAGATTGTGTCGCGGCTCTCAACCTCGGCCAGCCACGCCTCGTCGATCTCCCCGCTCTGCAGCATCTCGTAGAGGCGGGTGAAACGATGGATGTGATCCCGGAAACGCTTGATCGCGTACTGGACCATCGTCCCGGTCGTAATGATGAAGGCCCAGTCGGACGACTGAGCCAGCAGCAGCTCACGGGCTGCCTGGTTGAGGGCTCGCCGCACCAGGCCATCTGCCGACGGAAAACGCCCGGCCAGCTCGACCATTCGCCGCTCCGCCGCGTGCTGATGCAGGTAGAGCCACTCGGTCTGACTGTTGATCCAGACCCGGTTGTAGCCCTCCGCACCCCACGATGAGAACGATGGCGTCTGGCGCTGGTTCTCGGCATAGATCGCGAGATAGTCGACCGGCGAGACCGGCACGATCTCGCTCTGGTCATAGTGTATTTTCCGAAAGAGATAGTCGAGAAAGCGTGGACCCTCAAACCACCAGTGGCCGAAGAGCTCGGCGTCATACGGGGCCAGGATCAGCGGCTCGCGCCCCAGGTGCTCCCGCAGGTGGCTGGCCTGCCGGCGACGGTTGTCGAGAAAATTGCCGGCGTGCTGCGCCGCCTTTCCCTCCGCCCACTCCGGTACATACGGCGCTTTCTCGTGGAGCGCCACCTTGCCGGTGATCCGGTGATACTTGAGGCCGATGTTGCGCCGCACTCCGTCGTCGTGCAGGTAGGGTTTGATGTAGTCGTAGTCGGGCGCATCATATCCGAGGTCACGATAAAACTCGCGGTAGTCGGGATCTCCCGGGTAGCCGATCTCTGAACTCCAGACCTGCTCACTCGTCTCAGTGTCCCGCGCGAAGACGGCGACGCCGTGATCGGTGATGACCGGTGCATATATTCCCCGACGTGGCCGCGGACTGCCGTAAAGAATGGCGTGGGCGTCGGAGATGAAGAACTCGATCCCGGCCTCGCGCAGATAACGATCATCGCCGGGGCTGAAAGCACACTCCGCCAGCCAGATGCCGCGCGGCGCCCGCCCGAAATGCTTGTGGTAGTTTGCAACGGCGATCTGGATCTGGGCCCGCTTCGCCGTCTCGTTCGACATCAGCGGCAGATAGCCGTGCGTCGCGCAACAGGTGATGATCTC
>JBEGMZ010000494.1:0-5920 GCA_041182745.1 Acidobacteriota bacterium | reverse complement strand
CCATTAGCGTGATGGCGCAGATATAGATCATGACCGGCAACGCGAGACCCTGCAGCGTTGGGGCAAGCCAGCGTGAAAAGAAGAGGCTGAAGGTGAGAAGCGCCAGTGAACCGCCGAGACGAATCATTGGCGGCCGCAGAGGGCGTCGCCAGCGCCGCGCGAAGAGCCCGAAATAGATCAGATGAGCAAGAAGAAATGATCCGAGTCCATAGATAAAGGCGTTCCGCATCCGCCCGGCCAGAAAGATATCACCGAGGCACGAGAGGCTGAGCGCGATCCCGAGCCAGAGGGTATCCCGTGACCGCCCGGGCCGACCTGCCTGTCGAAGGGCGATCAGGGCGAGCGCCCCAACTCCGAGAGCCTTCACTCCTCCGCGAACCAGATCCGGCATTGGCGCCATCAATGGCATCAGAAGGTAGCAGATCGCCCCGGCCATCGAGACTATCCAGAGCAGCTGATCGGTCGTGTCCGGATCGCGAAGTGCACGGCGCAGATGGTTGGGGGTCCTGATCATCGGCCTCTCTCCTCTAATACTAATAACACAATTATTCTACCGGGATGCTTAGGGTAGCAGCAGTACCTTCCCGGTCGTCAGTCTGGCCTCGAGCTGGCGATGGGCCTCGGCCACCGCAGAGAGTGGAAAGGTCTGCTCAATCCGCAGCTGAAGTTCTCCGGCTTCAACCAGGGCCAGCAGCTCTCCCGCCCGCCAGAGCAGCTCTTCACGACTGGCTGCATAGTGGGCCAGACTTGGACGCGTCAGGAAGAGCGATCCTTTCTGGGCCAGCAGTCCTGGATCAAAAGCAGGCACTGGACCGCTCGATTGACCGTAAAGGGCGAGCATGCCCCGTGGAGCAAGACAGTTGAGACTCTTTGAAAAGGTCTCTCGCCCTACCGAATCATAAACAACCTCGACGCCACGCCCCTCCGTCAGCCGCCTTGTCTCGGCCTCGAAGTCGGCTTCGGTGTAGAGGATCACCTCATCCGCACCAGCGGCCCGCGCCAGCTCCGCCTTGGCTGCGGTTGAGACCGTTCCGATCACTCGTGCCCCAGCCCGGCGTGCCAGCTGTACCAGCAGCAGCCCGGCGCCACCCGCCGCCGCGTGAACAAGCACCGTCTGGCCGGCCTTCAACTGGTGAACCGAGGTTGTCAGGTAATGGGCAGTCATTCCCTGCAGAATCAAGGCTGCCGCCGCCTGATCCCCGACGCCCGCTGGAATCGGCACCAGCTTCCAGGCCGGAACGACTGCAAATTCGGCGTAGGCCCCGATCTGCATCGCCCAGACGACCCGATCCCCGGGGCTGACTCCGGTCACCTCCGGGCCAACCTCCTCAACGACTCCTGCCCCTTCCATTCCCGGAATGAACGGCCGCGGCAACGAGTAGAGTCCTGTCCGGTGATAGACGTCAATATAGTTCAACCCGATCGCGGAGACCTTGATCAGCGCTTCTCCCGCTTTTGGCACCGGCCTCGTGGTCTCCTCATAGACCATCGCCTCCGGACCTCCACACTCGTGCACGACGACTGCTTTCATCTTGATCATTCCACCTTGCTCTTCTGAATCTACAATGCCTTCGCATTGTAACCGTTCAAATGGACATCGCCAATCTGCACCGGGCTATTTCGACTCCGCCAGCTTTGAGAACGCAAAAGCCCTGCCGTTGCGCCCGTCGACATAGCTGACGGTTTTTGGTTTGTTGGAATGTGAGTTACAATCTCGATTCTGCCGTGTACCGGCAGTCGGATTTCAGTCAAGGAGTGCTGTCGTGAAGAATTTCTTGGAGACCCAGCTGGGAAAGGAAGTTGATGTGACCTGTGAGGGGGCGACCATCAGTGGTCGTGTCGTCCGCGTCGAAGGTGATGTTCTCTGGATTGAGAAAGAGGGAGTCACCTGCTACGTCAACATCCAAAAGATCGTAGTTGTCTGGGAACAGCGTGAGCGTCGGATTCAGCCCCCGGGCTTTGGCGCCCGTCCATCATAATCTGACTCTCCCGGCTGGGCCTTGAAGGCTCGTATACCGCGGGCATCGTCATCTCACCACTTGTGACTCCCCGTGCGGCCGGAGCCGCCGGGGTCATTCCCTTCGCGCCCTTGCTGATCCGATCGGTACCCTTCTATACCCAACCACCCGTTCTCCCCAGTATTCGGTGTAGAAAGACCTGGTCACACCAAGTGTGGAAGAGGCATGGTAGAAAGACCACGGATCACGGACGATTCCAACGTGGGTCAGATCGTTGAAGAAGACCAGCGTTCCGAACTCCCCACGCTCAGCGACAGTAGCCTCCGGTAAATCCTCCCAGAGGTTCCTGGTGCTCTTTCGTTTCAGGTTGACACCGGCTTCACTGAAGACCCGCCAGACCAGACCGGAGCAGTCATATCCGCGGTCGTCCGCCCCTCCCTCGCGCCAGGGGAGGCCCAGCCGATCTATGATCGCTCGATAGACGTATGAATTGACTCGCTGGCGTTCGTTCTCCTGGGCGTGGATCTCTGTCGTCGTGGCGGTTGAGACGGTGGCAACGAGCAGACAGCTCGCTCCAACAATGGTTCTCATAAGCGAGAGGCTTGCCTGACTGACGACTCGGTTCCGGGTTCTCTTCCGCCGATCGGGCTGAGAGCGGGGATCGATCTGAGAGGTCTGATTGAGCAAGGGCAGCGCCAAACTGACTGGGAGGATAGAAACCTGACCTGGCCGGGAGGATGATTGCCTCCCGGGGATCAGACGGCAGATGCCGCCAACGTCTGTTATGGAATCAGGGAGAGTCTCGCCGGTGCGCGCCGGAACCCGGTGATGCGCCCTCCCCAGTATCCGTCAAAGGTCGAGAGGGTGACGCCCTGGCTCCGTGATGCATGGTAGAAGGTCTTCGAATCCCTCACAATACCGACGTGGCGAAGACCGTTAAAGAAGACCAGCGTGCCAAACTGGCCCTTCTCCTCGTCGTTGGCCTCTGGGAGCTGCGCCCAGAGTGAACGCGCTGCCACTCGCTCGAAGTCACTCCCTGCCGATTGAAAGACCCGCCAGACAAAGCCGGAACAGTCGTACCCGCGGTCATCGGTTCCATAAAAGCGGTACCGTACTCCGAGCCGCTTGGTGATCTCACGGTAGAGCATTGAGCTCGCTTCGTTGATGAAGAACTGGGGAGGGGTTACAGCGTCAGCCTTGAGAATTGGCAGCACCAGCGACAGCAGCCGCTGCTTCTCCTGCGCTCCATAGTGGGTTGCCGGTAATCGAACAGAATCACTGCTGAAGCTGTTGTGGCTGCCCAGCGTCCGACCCATAAATCGCGGCACTTCCTGCGCCCCAATGCTAATGGTCAAAAACAGCGTACAAATCAGAACAGCTGACAGCGAATTTAATTTAACCGATACCTTTTTCATAATCATCTTCCCGGGTCGAGCGACCTTCAACTTTTCGACTCTACCCTGTCTTGACACAAGCCGTTATCCCAGTGAGGACCGTTGTCTTAACAAATCAGATTCAAGGTATGTAAAAATTACACCAGACGGAAGAAAAAGTCACGCGATTCCTGGCAAAGGAAAAAGGTTGCCCCACCGGTTGGAAAATCGTTTGGGATAGCCAACCAGTCGGGGCGGCGTTATACTGGGCTTTTCTGCATTAAATAGAGAGTCCGGTAAAGTCAGTGATTCGACTGGAAAGAGACGACTGGAAAGAGACGACTGGAAAGATTCAACTGGAAAGAGGTATCAGCAGGCCTGCCGGGAGAGCCCCGATAGTGATCCGACGAAGCGTGACCGTCGCGATGAGAAGAGCAGAGAATCAGGTTGCGAAAGAGTGGCGATGGCGAGAATGAAGATTGCGATTTTGGGGACACGGGGCATTCCGGGCAGCTATGGGGGGTTTGAGACCTTTGCCGAACAGCTCGGCACCCGGCTCGTAGCACGCGGCCACGAGGTTACTGTTTACTGCCGCAGTCACTACTCCGCTGGTGCCACCAGCGACTACCGCGGAGTTAAACTGGTCGTTCTGCCAACGATTCGCCACAAGTATTTTGACACGATCATCCATACCCTCATCTCGGTCTTTCATTCGTTGACCGGTGGCTTCGACGTCATTCTGATCTGCAACGCCGCCAACAGCATCTTCTCTTTTATTCCGCGGCTCATCGGTATCCCCACTCTTGTCAATGTCGATGGACTGGAGCGAAAGAGGAAGAAGTGGAACTGGATTGGCCGAACCTACTACCTTCTCTCAGAATGGCTTTCAACTTTTTTGCCAACCGCGATCGTGACCGATGCCCAGGTGATCCGCGACTACTACGCGGTCCGCTATCATAAAGAGTCATCGATGATCGCCTACGGTGCCGAGGTCGCACGCCATGCCGATCCGGAACGGCTGGCCCGTTACGGGCTGCTTCCGAATCAGTACGTCCTCTATGTGAGCCGTCTGGAGCCTGAGAACAATGCCCATCTTGTAATTGAGGCTTTTCGTGAAGTGCGAACCAACTGGCCGCTGGTGATCGTGGGTGGAGCGCCATACGCCGAGGACTATATCGCCCGCCTTAAAAGCACCGCCGACCCGCGGGTTCTTTTCACCGGGTTCGTCTTTGGTGACGACTACCGGGCACTTCAGCAGAACGCCTACTGTTATGTCCACGCGACAGAGGTTGGGGGAACCCATCCGGCGCTGATCGAGGCGATGGGAGCCGGAAATTGTACCCTCACGCTGCGGACACCCGAAAATCTCGAAGTGATTGGTGAAGCGGCCCTCGTCTACGATTCGGTGCCGGATCTCTCACGATTGCTGCAGCAGGTACTCGATCAGCCTGAGATGATTGGCGAATACCGCCGCCGTGCGATGGCCCGGGTTATTCGGCATTACAACTGGGAGCATATTACTGACCAGTACGAAGTGCTGCTCGGAAGACTGTGTGGAGAGAGTGTCAGAGGTGATTCGCGGGATGGATTGCTGCCCGATTTGGCGGCCCACCTGATGGCGACCGGGACGGTGAAGTCAACCGGTCAGCCGCCGGGCTCGTTGTCAGGCCGATCGAGCGATGGTCAGCCTGAACTGATGGAAAAGGTGGGGGACGAGAGAGGGGGCTGACTTGAGAAGCTCTGAGGAGGCGGGTTGAGTGAATCAGGAGATCCATTCCTGGTGATCAGATTGATCGCCCGGAACCGGGGACTGATCTGGTCGATGGTCAGGCGTGAAGTTTCACAACGCTACCGCGGTTCGTTTCTGGGTCCGCTATGGACCGTACTTACGCCGGTGGTTCAGATAGTCATCTTTACGCTGATCTTCTCGGGTATCTTTCAGGCAAGATTCGGGGGGGAGAGCAGTTCACTTGGATTCGCAGTCCACCTCTTCTGCGGCCTGCTTCCCTGGATCGCCTTCAGTGAGACGCTGCAACGCTCGACCACGGTGGTCAGGGACAATGTGAATCTGGTCAAGCGAGTGGTCTTCCCGGTGGCAATTCTGCCGGTCAATATCGCCCTCGCCGGACTGGTACAGCAGATCTTCGGGACACTGGTTCTGCTGGCGGCAGCACGACTGCTGATCGGGGAACTGACACCGTCGATACTCTGGTTTCCCGCGCTGGTCGTGCCCCAACTTCTGGCGACGCTGGGTCTCTCCTGGCTTGTGGCGGGCATCGGAGTCTACCTTCGTGATACCACCCAGGCGGTCAATCTGCTTTTGATGTCGTGGATGTATCTGACCCCGATCTTCTACCCTGAATCGATCATACCAGCCCATTACTCCTGGATTGTCAGGTGGAATCCGATGGCACCGCTCATCCGGAGCTACCGGTTATGCCTTCTCGAGGGGCGGCCACCGGACTGGAGCGGACTCGTCGCAACGATCGCCTTCGCGCTGGTCTGCTGGGTTGCGGGCAGCTGGTGGTTTGAACGTACACGGGGGGATTTCGCCGACCTGCTCTAAATCGGAGCAGGCAACATTGGGAC